>RFPG01000230.1 GCA_009926245.1 Sphingobacteriia bacterium
CGGTTCCTGATCTCAAGGATTCGTGGGCCGATTGGCGAAAGGCCATGGTTGAACATGAACTCCAGCGAACCGATCTGAAAGGTCGGTCGGTGATGCCTTCCTTTTGTGATCCGCATACCCATCTGGTATGGGCCGGTGATCGTTCTTCCGAATTGGTCGCCCGCTTGGGCGGAGCAACCTACGCGCAGATTGCCGAGGCCGGTGGGGGGATCCTATCCACCGTGTCCAAGGTTCGGTCCCTTCCCGAGGAAGCCTTGTTGGAACAGAGCGAAGGTCGTTTGCTTCGCTTAATGAAGCAAGGTGTCGCCTGCGTTGAAATCAAAAGCGGTTATGGTTTATCCCTGGAGGCAGAGGCCAAAAGCCTTCGGGTGGCCCGTCAATTGGCCCAGCGCAACGGGATCAGGGTGGTGACTACTTTTTTGGGGCTGCATGCCCTTCCGACGGAATACCGACACCAAAAGAAGGAATACGTTCAAACCGTGGTTCAAGAATGGTTGCCGAGGCTCTACGATCAGGGATTGGTGGATGCGGTGGATATTTTTTGTGAGCAGGGCTATTTTGGATTGGGTGATTTGGAGGCCTTGGCCTTGGCTGCCGATCGCCTTGGGCTGCCCGTGAAGGCTCATATCAATCAATTTAACTCAATGGGTGGGGTTGAAGTGGCTTGTCGCTTGGGCTTGGTCAGCATGGATCACCTCGAAACGATGGGTGACCCAGATTGGGCTTTTTTGGGGCCCCATGCACCAGTGGCCGTGGGATTGCCTTTGTGCTCTCTTTATTTGGATTTACCCTATGCGCCTTTGGGAGCGATGCTGGCCAGAGGGCAAAGGGTCGCCCTGGGTTCGGACCTGAACCCTGGTTCGGCTCCTTCTGGTAATCCTTGGTTGAATTGGTGTTTAGGGGTTTTGCGATGTGGGCTCAGCCCCCTCCAGGGATTGGAGGCCATGACAATCCAAGCGGCCTACGCGATGGGCCTGGAGGCTTACTGCGGTCGACTGCAAGCGGGTATGGACGCCCATTTTATGGTTTTACCTTCCTCTTGGAATCCTGCGATGGTGGCAGGGGGAATGGGTTCAGTCGCTGCAGAGGAAATTTGGTTTGCCGGCCATCGATTTTTTGCCTATTAGGTCATTTGTCTAGGGCTGTATGGGAATTTGTAGGGGTTAGGCCCTTGTTTTTTTCCGTCCTTGTTTGTAAACATCCCTCATTTGTAGGCCTTTGTATGGTTTTTTGTCGTAGTATTTGTATGGGTCCCCAAAGACGAACGGAAAGATTTGAGATTGGAATTTTGTATGGTGTTCATAATTAACCACCTACCATCCTATGTCAAACAAAAACTTAGCTTTGTTGGTCGATTCCCTGGTCGGGGGTCGTCAGCGCCTCAAAACCCAGCTTGCAGCCCATTACCGGGTCCAAGAATTTGCCAACAGTGAAACGGTCATGTCCAAAGCGCATCGCATGAACCCTCACCTGCTGGTTCTCGTTATCCGTGCCATGCATCCAGAACCCTGGAGAATTGTGCGCTATATACGAAACCACAGCCGTTTATCCCATTTGCCCATCCTCTGTTTGGCGGATTCACCGGTCCCCATCTTGTGGGAACAGGCCTTGGAGGCCGGTGCGGATCTTGTTCTACCCACCGATTGTTCAAAAACCTTGTTTCAGTTGGGGTGCCTGCGCCTGGTGGATCATCTGCACAAGGTGTGCAGGTATTCGTATCAGAAATACCTCTACGATGACAGAAAAGCCCCATTAACCTCCGAAGATGAGCGCTTTTTGGGACTCTTGCATGAATACACCCGCCAAAACATGCACCGGGTGGATTTGCAGGTGGCCGATATGGCGGATGCCCTTTCCCTGAGTTGCTCGCAATTGGATCGGCGATTGGATCGGCTTCTGGGGATGAGCCCCAAGCAATTTCTATCGGAACACCGACTCAACGCCGCCTTTCACCTTTTGGCAACCCGCCGTGGCAATGTTTCGGAAGTTTCGGCTTTGACTGGCTTCAAAAGCCTTTCGTACTTCTCAACCCGCTTCAGCGATCGATTCCAGGCCAATCCTTCGGTGGTCAGGGAGAACAGATCGCCCGATGATTATGCCGGTCCTTGGAAGGAAATGGCCAGCAGGTTGGGTCTGGACGGGCCTCCGGTGGTCCATCGCTCCCTGCGCAAGCCTCAATCTCAGGTTTCGGTGCGCCGGCGTTCCTCCGGGGATGGACCCGTTAAAAAATCATGAACAATCTCTTGGGGCTTTGAAAAGAATTCGTTAGATTTGAACAAACTAAAAATTTCAGTATGAGAAAAACCCTTCTTACGGCTCTATTCCTTTTGATAGGTATGGGGCAATGGGTCATGGCTCAGGGCAACCGTTACCTTTCCGAGGTCTTCACGGATTCCCAGATTACCGTGACCAACAACGTGGTTTACGGCGCCAACCATCACTTTTTCCCGCCCACCACGACCTATCCTGTAGCCAACCTGACCATGCGGGTTTACCAACCATCGCAGTCGGTTGACGCGAACCAGGCACGTCCGGTCATGGTGTACATCCACACCGGGAACTTTTTGCCCCCGGTCATCAACGGTGGTATCACAGGCAGTATTGACGACTCATCAGCTGTAAATTTTTGCAGGCAGTGGGCCAAGAGAGGTTATGTGGTCATTGCCCCCAAATACCGCGTGGGTTGGAACCCATTGGCCGCAACGCAGCTTGAGCGGACCGCTCAACTCTTGAATGCGGTTTATCGGGCGATTAATGACATCAAAACATCGGTTCGCTTCATGCGCAAAACGGTGGCCATTGATGGCAATCCCTACAAAATTGATCAAAGCAAGATCACGTTGTTTGGCGTGGGTTCCGGTGGTTATGTGGCGTTGGCTTACCCCACCATGAACCAGTGGTCTGAAGTGAGTCTGCCGAAATTCCAATTGCCCAATGGTCAGTCGGTGATCGACTCCAACATCGTGGGGA
>RFPG01000024.1 GCA_009926245.1 Sphingobacteriia bacterium
AAAGCGTCCAGGGCTTGGCCCAAAACATCCAAGGCTTGCAGCGCCGAGGTGCGCAGGGAGGCTTCCCCGGGTCGTGGCTGCGCTTTGCTGCGCAATTGATCCAACTCTTCTACAAAAGCCTGAAGCTGCCAACCGGCTTCGCGACGGCGTTCCTCCAATTGACGGCGTAATTTGTTACGGTAATCACGGTAAGCCTCGGTTAATTGTTGTTGCGCGGTATCGTTGGATTCTTTTTGCTTGGAAATCAATCGATCCAGGATGTCCTCCTTTTGGAGATTCAAGGCCACCAACTCTTCAGCTTTTTGTTTTTGATCCATCCATTCCACCAGCAGCTTCTCGGAACGAAGGTCCGTCGAATCCGCCAGTTGGCCGGCCCGCTCCATCACCTCCGATGGCAAACCGGCACGGACCGCCAATTCGTTGGCATAGGAAGACCCCGGTGCACCGACCAAGAGACGGTACGTGGGACGCAACGTGGTCAAATCAAAGCCCATACGGGCATCCAAAACCGCGGGACAGCGGGACGACAATCGTTTGAGGTTTCCGTAATGGGTGTTTAACAAAACCGTGGGGCCGGACTCAAACCAGGTTTCGAGCATGGCTTCCGCCAAGGCTCCGCCCAGGGCCGGGTCGGTCCCTGAACCAAATTCGTCCAACAAGACCATATCCTCGGGACCTGCCTGACGCAGGGCATAGGCCATCAATTGGAGATGAGCCGCATAGGTTGACAAATCTTGGTGCAAATCTTGTCGATCTCCCATCCCCAAAATCATCGTACGAACCAGCGAACAAGAGCTTCCCTCCCCACACAACAGAGGCCAGCCGAATTGAAACAAAAGTTGGGACAAAGCCACGGTTTTGAGAAAAACGGATTTTCCTCCGGCATTGGGACCGGACACCACCAGGATGCGCTGTTCTTGGTCCAGGCTCCAGCTGAAGGGCACGACCTGGGTCCCCCGACTTTTGCACTCCAAAACCAAAAGGGGATGCCGAACATCAACCCAACGACGACCGACGGGCATCCAGTCGGGAAATCGAACCGGGCCCAGGCCCAAAGACCAGGAGCAGACCGCTTGGACGGCATCGGCACGGGCCATCAACCCGGACCATCCCCGCCAATCCGGTTCAAGCAAACGAATGTCCCGGCTTAGCTTTTGAAGAATCCGGTACTTTTCGGCACGGATTTCCCATTCCTGTTCCCTTAATCCGTTGTTAAGGGTCCAGACTTCGGCGGGTTCGGTGTAGAAATGCTGCCCCGTGGCCGAAACATCGTGAACCAGGCCGGAAACATGCTTGCGGCCCTCGCTGTTCAAAACCAGAACGTAGCGATCATCCCGCACGGTTACCCCGGAATCGGTGGCCCATCCGGCTTCACGGTAGCGCTTCCACAATTGCTCCATGGTTTCGCGCAGTTCCTGGGTTTTGCGTTGTTGTTGAACCATGAGCCGGGCCAAAACCGGGCTGGCCTGGGCCAACAATTGACCGTCTCGCCCAACCAAGCCGCTCAAAGCTCGGAGCACCGGCTCCAAGGATGCCAAGGCGCCTCGCTCGGCGGCCCAAGCGGATGAAGAGCCATCTCCTATCCCAAAAACCGCCTTTTCCCAGGCCACCGCCGATTGAACCCCTTCGCCCATGGCGCATAAATCCTCCTCGGTTAGTACATAACCATCTTTGGACCAGAGGGTTGCTTGGTTCATGGTGGCTTCCCATCGCAAGGCCGGCCACGAACGACCGTGTTGAGCCGCCTCCAAACATTCGCGGTATAAAGCCTGTCGACCTTTCCACAAATCTGGCTCCTGCATTGGCACCATCCAATCATCCAGAACCGAGGGTCCCGCAAGGGTTTGGCATCGCTCGGCGACCGCCTCTCGTATGCGGTCTAGTTCAAGAGTGGACCATGCGCTCTCCGGATACAAACGCCTCAAGGATTCTTCCATTCCTGTTGTTGCAACATTTGATCGCAACGATCCATCAAGGCCTGCAAGGTCTGAGGTTCGTTGGTCAAGTAATACCGGAAACTGGCTTCAAAGCGAGGTAGGGTCAGGCCCATTGGTTGAAGGGCCGCGTTGTACAAGGACGTCATCCCCAGGGTTGAGCGACTATCACCGGTCCTGGTGATATAATAGCGCGCTCGGTATGCTTCGGCCAATTGAATTCGAACCATGGCCAAGGCCATGGAATCGGGAGGCAATAGCGGGCGATCATCCGCAGGGATGGGCAGGCTGTCCTTTTCAGGCCCCTGTCCCGGTAGGTCATGGGGGGAGGGTTCTTCCGATGGACCTTGGCAAGCAAGTAGGAGCAAGACCCCCAGGATTCCGACCCGAAGCGGCGAAGCAAGGCGCAAGCAATTCCCCATAAATTCAAGCCAGAACATCTTCACGAAGGTACGGATGTTTTATTTTGTCCCCATGCAAGCCATGACACCGTCCCAAGCCCCTCCATCGGATTCCTCCCCTTGGGACCGGATTCAGAACGAATTGCGCAATCACCCCGCTTGCACCCTCGTCGCCGTGTCCAAAACCAGGTCGGTGGATGAAATTCGGGACCTTTACGATCGCGGTCAGAGGGATTTCGGAGAAAACCATGCGCTGGAACTCCAAAGCAAAGCCCACGAGCTCCCCGCAGATATCCGATGGCATTTTATCGGTCACCTTCAGACCAACAAAGTCAAAACCATCCTCCCCTACGTTCATTTGATTCATTCCGTGGACAGCCCACGCTTGGTGGATGAAATCCAAAAAAGAGCCGCAGCTGCCAATCGACAAGTCGCCATCCTGTGGCAAGTGCACATTGCTCAAGAAGAAACCAAACACGGCTTTGAACCCGAATCCCTCCTTCAATTCCTGGAGGAACGCCCCTCCTCCACCTACCCCAACCTACGTCCTCGCGGCTTGATGGGCATGGCCACCCTCAGCGATCAAAGCGAGGATGCCCGACCCGAGTTTGCCTTTCTCAAGGAATTTTCGGACCGCGTCAAGCAGCGATTTTACGCCAAGGATTCAGGTTTTGATGTGCTTTCCATGGGGATGTCCGGGGACTATTCCATCGCTCTGCAAGAGGGCAGCACCATGCTGCGCATCGGCAGCCTATTGTTTGAGCGTTAGGAACCCTTGGGCTTTTCAAGGCCATCCTGCCAACGTCGCCACCGTTCCACCAAGGCCTTGGTAGACGAATCAACGCCCGATACCTCCCCTTGCGGATCTTCCTCCAAAAGGGGCAGGACCTTCCCAGCCAGGATTTTGCCCAGTTCCACCCCCCATTGGTCGTAACTAAACACATTCCACACCACGCCTTGAACCCATATTTTGTGCTCGTAAAGGGCCACCAAAGCCCCCAACGCTGCCGGGGTCAGGCGTTGGCACAGCAGAAAATTGCTGGGACGGTTCCCCTCAAAAACCTGGTAGGCTTCGGCAGGGTTGGATGAACCTGCTGAAACAGCCCGCACTTCGTCGAGGCTACGACCCTGCATCAAAGCCTGGGCCTGGGCAAAGGCGTTGGCGCTGAGGTAGCGGTGGTGGGGGCCTCCGGGGTAATGGGTATTGGCCGCCAAAATAAAATCGCAAGGGACCCGAACCGTACCCTGGTGGATGAGCTGATAAAAGGCATGCTGACCGTTGGTGCCGGGCTCACCCCATAGCACCGGCCCGCTGTGATAGGTCAACGGATTTCCCTCGCGGTCCACCGACTTCCCGTTGCTCTCCATATCGGCTTGTTGCAAGTAGGCCGGGAAACGGGAAAGGCATTGATCGTAGGGAAGCACCGCCAAGGTCTCCATCTTCAAAAAATTCCGGTTCCACACCCCCACCAATGCCAAGAGGACCGGGAGGTTTCGAGCCGGTGGGGTTTCCCAAAAATGCAGATCCATTTGACGAGCGCCTTCCAAAAATTCTCGAAAACGTTCAAAGCCAATGGACAACGCCAAGGACATTCCAATCGCCGACCATACCGAATAGCGTCCTCCAACCCAGTCCCAAAATGGAAACATGCGTTCGCTGTCAATTCCAAATTCGACCACCTTCTCCCGGTTGGTGGACAAGGCTACAAAATGATCCTTGACCTTGGCTCGTTCCCCCAAGGCCTGGGTCAACCAGTTGCGGGCGCTTTGGGCGTTGGCCATGGTCTCTTGGGTGGTAAAGGTTTTGGAAGCCACCAAAAAAAGCGTGGTTTCTGGATTCAACCTCAGCAGGGTCCGCTGCCAATGGGCTCCATCAACATTGGATACAAAGTGAACCCTCAAGGGCCCCGCGTAGGGTGCCAAGGCTTCGCAGGCCATCAAGGGTCCCAGATCGGAGCCGCCAATGCCCATATTCACCACATCGGTGAAGGCCTGTCCGGTGCATCCCCTCAGTTGACCCCCGCGGACCGATTCCACAAACTTTTCCATCCGGTTGAGGACTTCTTCCACCAAAACACCGGGCTGACTGCCATCGCTTAATCGCAGGGGATGGCCCGGATCCCGAAGTACCGTGTGCAGCACCGCCCTGTTTTCGGTTTCGTTAATGGCGCCTCCATTGCGAGTGGCGTTCAGCGCTTGCTCCCAACCACATTCCTCCAAGAGCTTCAACAAATGATGGAGGGTTTGATCGTCCAGCAGATTCTTGGAGTAATCCAAGAACCAGCCCGCCCCTTCGGCACTCATTCGTTCGGCCCTGTCGGGATCAGCCCCAAACAAATCCTGGAGACGCTGACCTTGGAGCACCTGGGCGCTGTGCGTTAGTTGTTTCCACGCGGATGTTTCGGTGGGGTTGATTCGGGGAAGGCGAAGGTTCATCTTGGGGGGCTATGGCAAAGACCAATTTATACAACAAAAATAAGGCCTTGGGGGCCCAAGGGGAAACCCTGGCGGCCGAGCATCTCCAGCGTTTGGGCTGGCAAATTCGGGCCCGAAACTGGAAATCCCATCCCTACGAGATCGATTTGGTCATTCAGAAAGAAAAAGTCCTGGTATTTGTTGAAGTCAAAAGCATGGCCGGCCCCCGGCCCTGGACACCTTGCCGGCAGATCCGCCCCCGCAAGGCTCATGCCCTTCGCATGGCGGCCTATCGCTACCTCAAAGAGCATTCGTTCCGTGGCGAAATCCGCTTTGATCTGGTAGAATGTGTGGTGGGACCTGGCACCCAGTCCACCTGCACGGTTTGGGAGGACTTTTGGACCTTCAGCAACGGGGGCCTGGCACAGAGGACCCTGCTCGATTTTTAATCTTGGAGACAGGCAGGGCTGAGGACCCAACGGCCTGACTTACTTTTGGGACATGCGATACGAACACCTAACAGACCTTCGGGAACGCCTAGAGGCGTTGAGGAGGTTTCTTTGACGTCGAAGCCAAGATTGCCAAAATCAAGGATGTAGAAACCCGCTCCACGGCACCCGGTTTCTGGGATCAAGCCGACCAGGCGGAGCAATGGCTCAAATCCATCAAAATACCCAAACAATGGGTGGAGGCCTACGAGCAATTGGCCGAAAAAATTGAGGAACTCGGTATCTATTACGAATTTCAGCAGGCCGGCGAATTGAGCATGGACGACCTGGACCAGGCCCATGAACAAGCGGTGGCGGCCGTTGAAGCGCTGGAGTTCAAAAATATGTTACAAAGCGAGGAGGACCCGCTGAGCGCCATCATTGAAATCAATTCAGGAGCCGGTGGAACCGAAAGCCAGGATTGGGCTTCGATGTTGGAACGCATGTACCGGATGTGGGCCGAAAGTCATGGATACCGCATTCAGGAATTGGACCGTCAGGATGGCGAAGAGGCCGGTATCAAATCCGTGACCCTCGAAATAACAGGTGACTTTGCCTACGGTTACCTCAAGGGCGAGAACGGGGTGCATCGTTTGGTGCGCATTTCGCCCTACGATTCCAACGCGCGTCGACACACTTCCTTCGCTTCGGTTTATGCCTACCCGGTCATTGACGATAGCATCCAAATTGATATTCATCCTTCGGAAATTGAAATGCAAACAGCGCGCTCCGGAGGGGCCGGGGGGCAAAACGTCAACAAGGTCGAAACCAAAGTCATGCTGACCCACAAGCCGACCGGTATCGTGATCACTTGCCAAGTGGAACGGAGTCAATCCGCCAACCGTGAAAGAGCCATGCAGATGCTGCGTTCCCAACTTTACGAATTGGAGATCCGAAAACGCAACGAAGCCCGGCAGGCCATCGAAAGCAGCAAAAAGAAAATTGAATGGGGCTCTCAGATTCGTTCCTATGTTTTGCATCCCTACAAATTGGTCAAGGACGTGCGGAGCGAACACGAAACCTCCAATGCCCAGGGTGTCCTGGACGGTGATTTGGATCCCTTTATAAAAGCCTATTTGATGAGCGAACAAAGTGCCAAAAATCCCTAAGCCCCATGTCCACCCGCCTTTCCCACGCTGTTGATCCACCTCAACTTGTTTTGCCCGAATGGTGGGACACCCTGCAGGCAGCCGGCCACCGCATGGCCCTGGAATCTTACCGTGAACGATGGAACCGCCTGGCCCGATTGGGCCGGGTCCTAAGGGATCACGAAAAAGAAATCTGCGAAGCCCTCCAAAAAGATTTAGGCAAGCCCAACGTGGAAACCAACCTCACCGAATTGTTACCGGTGTACTTGGAACTAAGGCATTTCAAAAAGAACCTGCGCAAGTGGATGAAGGATCGCGCTGTTCAACCCCACTTCCCCTACCTTTTGTCCAAAGCACGACTGGCCTGGCAACCCAAGGGCTGTGTTTTGATCATCGCCCCGTGGAATTACCCCTTGAACCTGGCTTTGATGCCTTTGATTGCCGCCCTGGCCGCTGGGAATTCGGTCGTTATTAAGCCCTCCGAATTTGCGACAGCCACAGCGGAACTCCTCACCCGTTTGTTGGACCAAGCCATGGGCACCGAAGTGGTCCGGGTGGTCACGGGGGATGCCTCGGTAGGCGCATGGCTTTGCAGCCTTCCCTTTGACCACATGCTTTTCACCGGCAGCGACCGGGTTGGACGAAAGGTTGCCTTGGCCGCCGCCGACCAACTCATCCCCTGCACCCTCGAATTGGGAGGCAAATCCCCGGTCTATGTGGACGAATCCGCGCCCTTGGCATCGGCCGCCGCCAAAATCTATTGGGGCAAATGGCTCAACGGCGGGCAGACCTGCATTGCCCCTGATTATGTCCTGGTCAACCGAAGCATGATTCCGGCCTTGGTTGAAGCGCTCCAAGCGGCCGCAACCAAGGCCCAACGCAGCGACGATTCCATCCCTTCCTCGCTCTGTTGCCAAATCCATCCAGAACACGCGAACCGCATGCGCCTCCTGGTCCACGAAGCCGTTGAGCAAGGGGCCCGAATTGAATGCGGCGGGAACTGGGACGAAAAGAGTTTGCAATTAGAACCCACCATCCTGTCGGGGGTTCAACCGGGGATGCGACTCATGCAAGAAGAGATTTTTGGCCCCATCCTACCGCTGATTGGGGTGAATCATTTGGAAGAAGCCTTGGCATTTGTGAATAGCCGGCCCAGACCCTTGAGTCTCTATGTTTTTGCGAACAACCCGGAGGTTCAACGCCGCTGGACCAAAGAAACCTGCTCGGGGAGTTTGACCTTCAACGATGTGATTGTCCAGGTCTCACACCCGCATCTTCCCTTTGGTGGCGTGGGCGCTTCTGGTTGGGGCACCTACCACGGGCAATACGGCTTTCAAACCTTTTCGCATGCCAAACCGGTGATGATCAACCCCCACCGCCCGAACATTGCTTCGCTTTTTTACCCCCCCTACACTCCTCTCAAAACCAAAATGGCCCGTTGGTTTCTGCGCCTGATGCGATAAACATCACGGCACCTGTTTGGACTGGATCAGATTTTTGTTTTTAGAACGGATCTTCATCTCCCTCCCCGAGGTTCACATCGGGGGCCCAAGGGTTGAATTCGATCAGGTGGTCTCGCAATTCCACCAAATCCGTGACCGCGTCCTGTTTGCCGGCTTCGGAATAACCGTGGATCAAGTTGTTAAGTACCCGAACCACGATGTCGTGGTGGGTGCAGGGTCGAAAATAGCGGGGATCGGCCGGCAGGTGAATCAGTTCCAGAAAACGCTCGATTTCCTTTTCCCCAAAAACCATGCCTTTGTTAAAAGCATTGATGTAGAACAGGGCCTTGTACTGCCCCATGGCCTCGGCTTCTTCGTCCAGGTAGGCCAGGATGAAATGCTGCGGAAGATTAACGCCCACCACCGGGATGTCCAGCCGAGTCGCTAACCACAAGTAAATGCAGCACAAGACGATGGGATTGCCTTTGCGGCTTTCGAGGACCTTGTTGATGCAGGAATTTTGGGGGTCGTTGTAATTCGCGGTATTGCCCCGAAAACCATGCAAACGAAACAAGACATGGTTGATGACCCGAACCTTTTCGAGAGCGGTCATTCGATCGTTGATTTCCATCCAAATCTCGATGCGAAGAGCTTCAAGACGGTTACGCAATTCCTCTTCATTCAGGTCCGGGTAACGAATTCTGGAAATCCAAATCAAGGCCGATAACAAATCTTTTTGGTCGCTCTGGTTCCAATCCATCAAGGCCGTCCGGCATTGGGACCATTGAATTCGGTGGATTAAATCCTCGATACGCTCCCGCGCCACGAGAGGCAATTGCCCGACCCAAGCCGATTCCAAGACCGGAATCACGGCCGGCCCCCGCTTGATGAGTGCCTGTGTTATCTCGGCAATGACCTCCGGATCGGTATCATCCAAGAGGTCGATCATCGCCTGCAATTCGGGGTCTTTGGGGAAAGCGGAGGGTGCCATTTGCAACAACGAATTTCGGGAAATCCGCGATGGTTCCTCCTCCTTCCATCAAGAGAGTTTTCCCCAATTTTTACCAAGCCCAAGGGCCGGGTACCGAGGCGGTTCTAGGCCTTGGGTTTGCGGGATTTAGCCGGACTTTTGGCTGCTGTGCTTCGTTTGGCCGTGGATTTGGCGGCCGCTGTGGTCCGGGTGTTGCTTCGTCCCCCGGCCCCTCTTCGGGGTTTGGGTGGAGGGGATTGTTCAATCCATTGGACACATTGGGCCTCGTCCGCCGAATGCGCATCCGCGCCCTTGGGGATGCGGTAATTCTCGCCATTGCGCGTGATGTAGGGACCAAAGCGGCCGTTCAGGACTTGAATGCCGCTATCCGGAAAATCCTTGATTAACCGAGCGGCCAGCGCCGCTTCCTTGGCTTGAATCAAGGCCACTGCTTCATCGTCGGTCAACGTAAGCGGATCGTATTCCTTGGTGATCGATACAAAGAGATCACCCCATTGGACATAGGGTCCAAAGCGACCGGAGGCCACCTTCACCGGTTTGTCCAAATAAGAGGCCAATTGCCGCGGTAATTTGAAAAGTTCCAGGGCTTGTTCCAGGTCCAGCTGTTCCATACTCATCCCCGGTTTGAGCTTGGCATACTGGGGCTTGGCTTCGGGATCAGAAAGCGAGACCCGGCAAGCGACCACGCCATAACGGGCCATGCGGACCGAATATTCCAAATCCCCCACCTGCCCCAATATCCGGGAACCGTTCACCCTTTCCCCCTCGGTCCCGTCAAGAACGGCCTGATGAAAGGGTTCATAAAATTCATCCAACATCCGGGTCCAAACCAGATGGCCGCCGGCGATTTGGTCAAAGTTGCCTTCGACCCCGGCGGTAAATCCATAGTCCATAACAACGGGGAATTTGGCGAGCAAAAAATCAGTCACAATCATCCCAATATCGGTTGGTCGAAGTTTGCCTTTGTCCGCTCCCGTTGTTTCCTGCATCACCTGACGGTTCAGGCTTTGGCCCGGTTCCATTTCCAGCACCGTGTAATCCCGGACGGTGCCTTCCAACAGCGTGCTTTCGACATAACCCCGATCCTGAACGGTGGAGATGGTCGGAGCGTAGGTGGAGGGACGGCCAATGCCCAGTTCTTCCAATTTTTTGACCAAACTTGCTTCGGTGAAACGAGATGGAGGCCTGCTGTATCGTTGGGTCGCCACCATGCGCTCCGAAGGGGTCGATTCCCCCTGTCGTAACAAAGGCAGGCGGCCCGAGGAGGCGCTGTTTTCATCGTTGCGATCCGTGTCCTCCTCGTCGTTGCCTTCGATGTAAAGTTTGAGGAATCCGTCAAAAAGGACGACCTCGCCTTCGGTGGCAAAGTGCTCGACCAAATCGGGGGTTGCCAAGGTGATTTTGGTTTTTTCGATTTTGGCCTCGGCCATTTGACTGGCCACCGCGCGCTTCCAAATCAACTCGTAAAGCGACTGCTGGTCTTTTTCGAGGTCCGCAAGATGCGGCCGTTTGAAATCGGTGGGGCGAATTGCTTCGTGGGCCTCCTGCGCACTGGCTGATTTGGTTTTGAATTGCCTTTGCTGATGGTACGCCGGACCGTAGGCTTCCAAAATCGATTCTCGTGCCTCCTGCAAGGCGGTTTCCGAGAGGTTCACACTGTCCGTACGCATGTAGGTGATGTACCCTGCTTCGTAGAGGGTCTGCGCAACGCGCATTGTTTTCTTGACCCCAAAGCGGAGCTTGCGCGATGCTTCTTGCTGCAAGGTCGAGGTGGTGAAAGGTGCGGCGGGGCTTTTGGACAGGGGTTTCTTTTCGATGGCGTTGACCGACCACGGCAAGGGCATGGCCTTGTTCAGCCAAAGGGCGACTTCCTCTTCTTTTTCGAATCGTTTGTTCAATTCGGTCTTGAAGGTGCTGGCTTCGGACCTAAACCATCCGTTCACACGGAATGCTGCCTGGGGAACAAAGGCGTGGATTTCGCGTTCCCTTTCCACCAACAGGCGAACGGCGACCGATTGGACCCGGCCGGCCGATAATCCCGGCTTGACTTTGCGCCAAAGAAGGGGGGACAACTCAAATCCAACCAGGCGATCCAGGATGCGGCGGGCCTGCTGGGCCATGACCAAGTCCACGTCAATTCGTCGAGGATTGGCCACCGCTTTGGTGATGGCCGGTTTGGTGATTTCGTGGAAAACAATACGTCGCACCTTGGAATCGGGCAGGGCCAAGACCTCCTGCAAATGCCAGGCAATGGCCTCCCCCTCCCGGTCTTCGTCCGATGCCAGCCAAACGAGGTCTGAACTTTTGGCCAACTTTTTGAGCTCGCTGACGATGGCTTTTTTGTCATCCGGGACCAGGTATTCCGGGGCATAGCCCTGATCGACCTTGACCGCATGGTTGCCTTTGGCTAGATCCCGGATATGCCCGTAGGATGACTTCACAACAAAATCATCGCCCAAATAACCACCGATGGTTTTGGCCTTGGCGGGAGATTCCACAATCAATAGGTTCTTGGCCATGAGGGGGGTTTAGGGACGCAAAGTAAAGGCCAAGTGCAGCGGTCCCGGTATTCTTGCTTTGATTTGCGTTCAAAAGAACTCCCTTGACCCCCGAACCCACCCATCCAACCGGCCTGAGCATTTTGGTCCCCGCCTACAACGAAGAGAAGACCATTGTTCGAATTTTGGATCTTTTGTTTGAAACAGAACTACCTGATAATCTGGATAGAGAAGTGATTGT
>RFPG01000231.1 GCA_009926245.1 Sphingobacteriia bacterium
GCCGCAGCTTTAATGAAGCCCTCCAAAAGGCCTGTCAAAGCCTGGAAATTAACCGGGCCGGCCTGGGCGGGGATGGCAAAGGCGAAAAGCGGACCGAGGTTATTATGGACAGCCTTGAAAACCCATCCTGGGAAAGGGTTTTTCATCTGTACGATGCCTTTGCCCAAGGGGTACCCCTCAATTCCATCCACAAAATCACCCGCATTGATCCCTGGTTTTTGAGGGAAATCCGCAGCTTGGTCCAGTTGGAACAGCGCCTTCGCTCCATGCATTTGAAGGATATCGATCGCGACTTGATGAACGAACTCAAGCAAAATGGGTTTTCGGATGTTCAAATCGCGCACAGTGTCCAGGACGATGTGACGGAGGAGCAGGTCCGGGCCGCCCGCCTTGCGTTGGGTCTGCAAAGGGTCTGGAAGATGGTGGATACCTGCTCGGCAGAGTTTCCGGCCTTGACTCCGTATTTCTATTCGACCTACGACCAGGAAAACGAAAGCCTTGTCAGCGACAAGCCCAAAGTCGTGGTGCTGGGCTCGGGCCCCAACCGCATCGGGCAGGGGATTGAATTTGACTATTCCTGCGTTCACGGCCTTTTGGCGGCCCGTGAATCGGGTTTTGAGGCCATCATGGTCAATTGCAACCCCGAAACGGTGAGCACCGACTTTAACATGGCCGATAAACTTTATTTCGAGCCGGTATTTTGGGAGCATTTGCTGGACCTGCTGGAACACGAAAAGCCCGTAGGCGTCATTGTGCAACTGGGAGGGCAGACCGCCCTCAAATTGGCCGAAAAGATCCACAACCACGGTTACCGCATTATTGGGACCTCGTACCAGAGCATGGATCTGGCCGAGGACCGGGGTCGTTTCAGTGATTTGCTCAAAGACCTGGACATCCCCTACCCCCGTTACGGGGTCGCCGAAACGGCCGAAGAAGCCCTGCAAATTGCCAATGAAGTGGGTTATCCGGTCTTGGTTCGTCCCAGCTATGTCTTGGGTGGGCAGGGCATGTCGATTGTGATTAACGACGAGGAACTCGAAAAAGCGGTGGTGGATTTGCTCCGCAAAATACCAGGCAACCGGATTTTGATTGATCATTTTCTGGATCGCGCGATGGAAGCCGAAGCTGATTGCATCAGCGACGGTGAAGAGGTCATCATGTGCGGTATCATGGAACATATCGAACCGGCGGGGATCCACTCCGGGGATTCTCACGCGGTTTTGCCCCCCTTTGGGTTATCGCCTTTGGTGGTTACCCAAATGGAGGAATACACTCGAAGATTGGCCAAAGCCCTTGATATCAGCGGATTACTCAATGTGCAATTTGCCATCAAGAACGATGTGGTTTATGTTATCGAAGCCAACCCCCGTGCATCGCGTACGGTTCCCTTTTTGGCGAAAGCCTACGGGTTGCCTTTTGTGAACATCGCCACCAAGGTTATGTTAGGCGTTCAACGGGTCAAAGATCTCAGCGTGGAGTATTCCCTGCAGGGTTGGGCCATCAAGGAGCCGGTTTTTTCGTTTAACAAATTCCCCAACGTGAACAAGGCCTTGGGACCCGAAATGAAATCCACCGGGGAGGCCATCCGATTTATCAGCGATCTGCGGGATCCCTATTTCAGGGATTTGTACAAGCGCAAATCCATGTACCTCTCCCGGTAAAAGTCCCTAACCTTGGCTTTTACGGGATTGTGCATGGGGTCGATGTTATTTTTCATCCCAATTTAATCCTTCGGGTTAAACGGAACGGCCTGGGTAGGGTCTAAAATCGTCTGACGAAACAAATTCTGACTTCAATGGCTACGGTCCCCCCTCGCATTTTGTTGGTCGAAGACGACGATCGCATCGCGGATGCGGTTTGTGGCGGCCTGCGTTCAGAGGGTTTTGAGGTGGATAGGGCTAGCGAAGGGCAGGGGGCCAAGGTGCTATTTGAAATCAAAGATTACCAAGTGGCCATTTTGGACCGGATGCTGCCCGGGGCCTTGGACGGTTTGGCATTGTGCACGCGCTTTCGGGCCCAGAAGCCGGATTGTGGGTTGTTGATGTTAACGGCCTTGGGGACAACGGCTGACAAAGTGGATGGGCTCGAAGCCGGGGCGGATGATTACTTGGTCAAGCCTTTTGATTTTGAGGAATTGCTGGCCCGAATCCGGGCGTTGTTACGAAGACATACCGGGGACAGTGGTCCGCGGCAGTTGCAGGTAGCTGATTTGGTATTGGATTTGCAGACCAAGGAAGCCCGTCGCGGTGACAAGATCATTTCCCTGACCGCCAAGGAGTTTCATCTCTTGGAATATTTTATGCGCCACAAAGGGGAGGTCCTGAGCCGAACCCAATTGGCCGCTGATGTCTGGGATATTCATTTTGATACGGGAACCAATGTGGTGGATGTCTACATCAACTTTTTGCGCAAGAAAATTGACCGTGATTTCCATACCAAAATGCTGGTGACCCATATTGGGCAAGGATATCAATTGACCGAAGAAGCAAACCCATCCCAGGCGTCTTAGTTTCGCCCAAGGGATGACCATACGGAATCAATTAAGCAGGAGGCTTTTGGCCTTGGTAGCCTTGGTTTTGGGCTTGGTGCTCCTGTCGGTGTATTTTTTGGTGGATCGTCAAAGGGAGTTGTCTTTTCACGAACGACTTCGACAAGGGGCAGTCGCCAGAGCGGTCCTCTGGATGGAATCCACTCCTGGCGCTGGACTGGGGACGCTTCCTTCGAATGCTACCGAAATTGAGGAATCCCGTGCTGTGTTTTGGGTTTACAATTACCAGAATCGATTGTTATGGGCAGAAGATTCAGCAGGACAGGTCTCGACCTTGACACCTTCGGAGTTAAGCCAAACTAGGCGTGACGGTCAGGCCTTTTTTCGAAGAGGGAGATTGGAGCTTGCTGCGGTGGCTTTTGCCGCTGATCGCTACAACCGCATGTTGGTGGTTTGGGGTTCCGAGGACGTGGAAGGGGAAC
>RFPG01000232.1 GCA_009926245.1 Sphingobacteriia bacterium
ATCGAAACTAGGTGTATTCAATGGTTAACAATGATTTTACAATGAGTGGTAAACCTAACCAAGCTGTAAAATGGTAAGTCTTGGCGGGCATGTCTCGCATTGTAACATATTTGTTATAATGACGAAAGTTTGTAGGGGCCGTTTTTCGCAAGGCCGCATTAAAATTGCTGGTCCCATTATTTAATACAAATACAGGGTAAACGATGCTATCGTTTTCAAAACGTACTTGGATAAGCAATTCATTGTTCTCTCTGGAACGTAATTCCACCCATCGGGTATAAGCACGCAGTATGGAATCGGCTTCTGCGGTACCGGCTGTACCCAATGTTGTTAGATTAGGTGGCGTACTTGTTTTGTTATTGGATTTGTTATCGGAATTGTTCCGGGGTGGATTGATAACCTTCGGATCGATTGGTACCAAGCCCACGTCGGTTCCGGAGGGGATGGTTAATTGCAAACGAATCATTTGGGCATGAGCAAATGGTCCCCCAATGAAGAGCAGCCCGACCATGAAACTCATGGCAAGTCGGCAGGTGCGGTTAGAGCGTGTTGTCTGCATAACTAACCGTTAATGTGATCAATCCGGAATACAAACCGGGTAAAATACTGGATGGAACGGGTCCTAAATTCCCGTACACATAAACATAGGCTTTGTCTCTCAAGCGAGTGTACCCGCCGTGCATAGGTGTCGGGGGTGGGGGAGGCGGTCCACCGAGTCGACGTTTGCGCAGTGGAAACTGAATGGATCGGAAAAGGGGCGGTACCTCGACGGCGTAACTACGACCGGCAACGGACGTAGGTTCCCCGGTATTGCTGTAGGCGTAGCGTATCCCAACTGGAACCAAGGTTCCGGTATCGTTTCCCAGGTAACTTAATCCGTTTGGTAAGTTGAAATCCAAGGTTAAATCGTATTCAACCGGTCCTTGAATTTCCACGACGACAACCTGAGGGTCGTTGAGTCCAATTTCGGTGATGTAGGGATTACCAACCAAAATGGGCATCTTGCTGCTAAAATTCAGGCCTGCTTGGTTTTCCAATACCGTGAGGGTAATGTTCTCGCCCTGTACAAAGGGCTTGAAATTGATGCGTTGAGCGGAGGCAACGCAAGCACAAGCGGTCGCAATGGAGCTTAGGGACCAAATTTTAAGGAATTTCATCAGCTAACCCCCTCCATTTCAATCATGAATTCCGAAACGTAATTGCCAGGCTTGGCTTGAGATATGTCCAAAACCGTCCCCAACCACAAGAAATAGTACCCCTGGTCGCTGATGGTGATGGTGGCTTCCCCGATATCCAAGAGAATACTGGCGGTTTGATTGTCTTCGCCGTAACCACTGATTCGATAATTGGCAACAACCACTCCACCACTACCACCCTCTTCCAAAAGGGTTTCGAAATTCAGGTACGTTAAACGAACCCGCTTTCCAGGTGATCCTTCAATGCGCATGAGACCAGCGTAGGGGCTGGTGATTGGGGCAACTGTTACAATGCCGTTGACAGCGTTGGGGGCGTTCAAATTGATATTCCGCAGGGTGACCAAGCCCAAATTGTCCTGGATGTTGGCGGATGAGGGGACGGCATACGAACGGAAATAGTAATAGGGAACACCCACGGGATTGACTTGAGCCCGGGATTGCATAAATGTGGCCAAAAAGGCCAACAACAGCACCACTACGTATTTCATATTTGAATTACCAAATGCAAATGTATAGCATTCAAAATGATTTACCAAACAAAAAATCGATTTATGACGCCGAAAGAGGGACTCAGGGCCTCTTTGGGTGGATTTTGAGCAAAGCTCGGTCCATCCATTTTTCGGTTTCAGGGTCGCCACCAAACTGGTAGGAGCTTGGGGCAGACTGAACATGTCTGGGCTGTCCGTCCCCGTCCACATCCCAGGTTTGAACGCGGATTGATATGGTTTGGAACCCTTGAAGGACGGTGGCATCCCCCTTCTCCAGGGGGTTCTGGGGGCCAAATACCGCATAAATCTTACCCTTTTGAGGTTGGGTGTACCATTCCCATGGTTGGGAGCCCGAAGCGTTCCATCCGTTCAGTTCAAAACGGGCGTTTACCTTTTGTTCGCCTTGGATGCCTTCGAATAGGATGTCCAGGCTGACATGGTCCAAACCGTGCGGGGGATTCCAAACCTGCGAAAGCGGGTCTTTCAGTTGAATCTCCAGGATATACCCCCCGCTGGCGCTGTGCAACCAGCGCAATCCGGTCAAATCTCCAGGTCGGAGGCTCCCAAAGGCCTCGGGGTAGCTTAGCATACTGTTGCTGCCTTGATCATCCCCGGCTGGGTCTTGGATCTCGGCCAGGGTCTCGGCCTCTTCGAGCCAAAGGCCCAGGTTTTGAGGCAGGGGGTACGCTGCCTTCAAGCTGCTAATGCCTGGAGGGTTACCGGGCGGGGGGATCAACCCCCATACCCAAACCTCACCAGGTTCGAGAATCCAACCGTTGGCGTTTCGCTGGGCTGTCCCACCACATTTTATCGTGGGTTTTTCGAGGAGGGACCACCCGGGTCCCAAAGAGGCCAGAACCAAGGAATCCGTAATCGAGGTGGCTTGTTTTCCAGTGTTCAAGGCCAAAAGCCAGCGTCCTCCCACCAAAGCAACCCAAGCGGTGCTGCCCAAGCGGGAATCCACAAGAATGACGGGCTCCGTGGTCTGCAAAAGAGGAAATCGTTGACGAAAGGCCGTCAATTGACGAATCATGGGGGTTGAAGAGCCTTTCTCAAGGTCGGTTTCCAGGACCGAGGCCCTGGTTTCTGGGGTTCCTATTTCGGTCCCGTAATACAAAACGGGAATTCCAGGCAGGGTGTAAAGCAGAACCAAAGCCTGGGCGCTGCGAACCGAGTCCAATCGACTCCGAAGGCGCGGCATGTCGTGGTTATCCAGGAATTGGATCCTGGTCAAAGGATTTGGAAAATGCTGTTGCTGAGCCTCCAGTCGATAACTAAGGTGGGC
>RFPG01000233.1 GCA_009926245.1 Sphingobacteriia bacterium
CCCAAGCCTGCAGGGCGGCATTGAGCAGGGTGACCGTGCCCACCACATTGGTCTGAACAAATTCCATGGGGTTGGCGATGGAGCGGTCCACATGGCTCTCGGCAGCCAGGTGCAGAACCCCGTCCAGGCTGTGCTTGTCAAACAAGCTTCGGACGAGCTCTGCATCGCAGATATCCCCCTGCACCAGGGTCCAGTTGCCAATACCTTGGCAGGAGGCTAAGTTGGCGGGATCGCCCGCATAGGTCAGTTTGTCCAAGACCACAACGCGGTCTTGGGGATAATGCTTCACCCAGTATTCCACCAGGTGGGAACCAATAAAACCGGCTCCTCCGGTGATCAAGAGATGGCGAGGGGGGCGTGATGTTGAAGTTGGCGTCACGTCGATCGTTAGGTTTCGGTTGAAGGGTCTTTGCGCCACAGGATCAAGTGGTGTTCCCGTTCAAAATCGTAGTTGGCACCGCGAAGGTCGGGCAATTGAACCCCAAATCGTATCCTTCGGCCCATGGCTTCTTCGGCTTTGGCGACCAAACGACGGGTATAATCCATCTGCAAGCGACCCACCAGGGCCAGGTCGATGACCCCAGTGTCCAGACCCCGGGCATAGTCCCCGGTGATGGCGGCCACATGCAGGTCCCCCAGGCTGGGCAGGACCTCCTCGATGATGCGGTCAAAGCCCAAATGCTTGGATACCAGGTCTTTGATTTGAAGGTACATGGGGTGAGCGGGGTTGGCCTGGTATTGGAGGGTTTTGCCCTCTTGGTGAGAGAGCAAGAGCCCGGCCTGAGATAAGCGGTTGAGCTCGACCCGGACCGAATTGGTGCTTTCCTCGAATTCTTCGGCCAGGGAACGCAAATAGGAGGCGTTGGACTGGTGGCTAAAGAATTTGAGCAACAGTTTGATGCGGGTTTTGGAAGTTATCAGGGAATCTAGCATGGCTTCGCCGCCTCGGTCCCATGCGGTGGCATAAACCGAGTAAGAAATTGGTTCAAAAATATAATGTTAACCGCGCATTTGCGCTCGACAGCCCCTCAAAGCGCTGAATGTTTAGAAAATTTAAACCTTTGTTCACATTTCAGGACAGGTGCCGTTTGGACTACCTTTGGAGGGCTTTTTAATCCCTATTTCCATGCCCATGCGCCCCATGGTGGACCTGCGTAGCCAATACCTGGCCATCCAAGACCAAATCGACCGCGGCCTGACCGAAGTCATTGAGAACACCGCCTTTATCAACGGCCCGGCGGTCAAAGCCTTTGCGGAGGAATTGGGGACTTATTTGGGGGGGGTGCAGGTCATTCCCTGTGCCAACGGGACGGATGCCCTGCAAATCGCCATGATGGCCCTGGGCCTGCAGCCCGGGGACGAGCTAATCACGGCTTCTTTTACCTACGTGGCGACGGCCGAGGCGATTGCCTTGCTCCGCCTTCGCCCGGTTCTGGTGGATGTGGATCCGGTGACCTTTGCGCTCGACCCAGAGCAAGTGCGGGCTGCTATCGGGCCCAAAACCCGGGCCATCGTGCCGGTTCATCTCTTTGGGCAATGCGCCCCCATGGAACCGCTGCTAGCCCTGGCCAAGGAGCACAACCTCTACGTGATTGAGGACACGGCCCAGGCGATTGGGGCGGATTACCTCTATTCTGACGGCCGACGCGTCAAGGCGGGGACCTTGGGGGATATCGGTTGCACCAGCTTTTTCCCTTCCAAGAACCTGGGTTGTTACGGGGACGGCGGGGCTTTGATGACCCGGAACGCCGAATTGGCCGATCGGATTCGCAAGGTCGCCAACCACGGGCAGTCCATCCAGTACCACCACGACGAAATCGGGGTCAATTCCCGGCTGGACACATTGCAGGCCGCAGTTTTGCGGGCCAAACTCCCGCATCTGGACCGCTACAACCAAACGCGGGCCGAGGCGGCGGCGACCTACAACCGCATCCTAGGGGCGTCCCCCTGGCTCAGCGTACCCCAAACAGCGGATTATACCACCCATGTTTTTCACCAGTACACCCTGCGATTGCATCCGGACCTGGACCGTCAGGCATTGCGCGATGCCTTGACGGCGCGGGAGGTGTCATCGATGATTTATTACCCCATTCCCCTGCACCACCAAAAAGCCTACCTGGACCCCCGCTACACCGAGGGTTCCTTTCCGGTCACCGAAGACCTGTGCCGGAGGGTCTTGTCCCTGCCCATTCACTCGGAGCTCAGCACCGACGAAGCGGCGGTCATTGCCGGCTTGGTCTTGGAGGCAGTGGAGGAAGTGCGGGGCGCCGGAGGGGCCTAGTGCAGGGGGCCTAAGGCAGAGGCCTTACAATCCCAGCATCGCGGCGGCCATGATCCGACGGGGGGTGGAATTCATGATGCCGATTTCGGCAACCAGGCGGCTTTCCCCGTCCAAAAAGGCCAGCATATCCGTCGTAGGATTGCCGGCAAACAAACGCTCAAAAAGACGAGCCCCCGGATAGCGTTGCTCGACCAAAACCCGGAGCAGGGCTTGGTCGTAAAGGCCAAAGCGGGAGGGCGATCGGTAGGCCAGGCGATTCCTCCAGGAGGAGACCCGTGCCAGTCCCCCCGTTGGGAGCAGAGCCTGCGCCAAGTCGCGCAACAGGGTTTGGTTATGCTGTTGGATATTCCGGAAGGTATAGCCCGTGGAAGGCCGGGCCAGGCCCCCCATGACGCCCACCGGAACCAATCCCTCCAAGTCCGGGTATCGACGCCGCCAGGCCGCTCCAAAATCCCAGGTGCACATGGGGATGCGGCCTTGTTCCACCTCTTCGACCCGGTAATCGGCGGGGCCTAGGCCCATGTATTCCGAGATATAGGACTCCAATTGGGGTTGGTAGGCCTCCAAGGGCCAGGCTTGGGGAGAGAACACCGTGTATTCAACCAGCGCATAGCGGGGTTCCAAGGGCAAAACATAGACAAAACAGGGATAACC
>RFPG01000234.1 GCA_009926245.1 Sphingobacteriia bacterium
CTTAAGTTCTCGCATAGGATTAAATTTAATTTAATTATTGACATTTTAATACATCTTTTTGCTAAATTTGGCCCTGATTTTTAAGTACATATCTAAAAAAAACCTCTAATTCAAGATTATGGCCGTCAAACTCAAGCTCAAAAACTCCAAAGAAGTCGCATTGGTCGATGACAAGGTTTTCAAGTTTCTGAACGAAAACCCTTACCTGGTGAAGGTGGGCTTTTTAGCCAATCTACGCCGCCACTCCCGTGGTTATGCCTTTTTTCAGAAAAATTGGCCCCTCGGCGATGGTAGTTACAAAAACGAGACCATCTATTTGCATAAGCTCGTCGCCGAAATTTTCTGTAAGAAGAAAAACACCCGCGAGCGACTTTTTGTCAATGTTGTCAATAACAATCCTTTGGATTGTCGCTTGGAAAACCTAGAATTTGCCACCCGTTCAGTGGTGGTTCGCAATGTCAACAAAACCGAAAATAAATTCGGATACAAGGGCGTTATCAAGAGTGGTAACAAATTCAAAGCCATCCTATTTAACAACCGCGTTCGCCTTGACTTGGGCACCTTCAACACCGCTGCTGAAGCATCGGCCGCCTACAAGAAGAAGTCAGCTGAATTGTTCGGCAAGCGATAATTTAATCGCGGCGGCTTAAAGCCACCCTCTCTATCAAAAGACCCTTCGGCAACCCGGAGGGTCTTTTTTTTGGTGGGTATCGGATAAATATTGCTTATTTCCGACCCATCCATCGGTCCACCAGGACCGCCGTCATGGCGTCACCTGTAACATTGACCACGGTGCGCATCATATCAAGGATGCGATCCACGGCCACTATCAAGGCGATACCGGCGCTCTCCAAGCCCACCGATTGTAACACAATGACCAGCATGACCATCCCCGCTCCGGGAACCCCGGCCGAACCAATCGATGCCAACGTGGCCGTTAGTACAATGGTTAATTGTTGCGCCCAGGTCAAATCGGTCCCAAAGGCCTGTGCAATAAAGACCGTCGCCACCGCCTGATAGAGGCTGGTGCCGTCCATATTAACGGTCGCTCCTAAGGGCAAAACAAAAGTCCGTACCTCTTCCCGTACACCTAATTTTTCGGCGCATTCCAGATTCACTGGCAAGGTGGCATTGGATGAAGAGGTCGAGAAAGCCAACAACTGAGCCGGACTCATCACCCGAAAGAAACGTCGAGGCGAAAGGCCACCAAAAACCCTTACCAAGGTTGTATAAACCACCAACAGCATCAGGACCAATCCCAAAACAACCGTCAGCGCATAGACCGACAAGGCACCCAAGAGCTCCAAGGCTTTGGCGGGATCGTTCCCGGCAAGATCGGCAATCAAGGAAGCGATCAGCGCAAAAACACCGATCGGAGCAAAAGCCATAACATAATCCACCATGAGCAATACAATGCGATTGAGTTGCCCGAACAAATCCCGAACCGATTGGGTCTGATCGGAGGGCAAGGACATGATTGCCACCCCCATAAACAAGGCAAAAAACACCACTTGCAACATGGAGGTGTTGTTGGACAAGGCATGAAACAAATTGTCCGGAACCATATCTACAAGCGGACTCAACGGTCCGCGTTCTTTGAAAGCCTGGGCATTGTCGAACCCTTGATCGGTTTGGGTGCTGAATCGAGCTTTGAGGTCTTCGCGCCTTTCGGTGGACAGGTAATCCCCCGGGCGGACGATGTTAACCACTCCCAATCCAAGGGACACCGCCAAAACGGTGGTACACAAGAAAATCAACAAGGTTCGCCCCCCCATCGAGGATAACTTGCGCAAATCACGCAATCCAGTCACCCCATCCACCAACGAAACCAAGACCAATGGAACCGCCAGAAGCTTGAGCAAATTCACAAAAACGGTCCCCAAGGGCTTGAGCCAGGTCAAAACAAAGCTGCTACAACCCCAACGGGCCGCCAAGAGCCCAACCAAGGTCCCTGCACCTATACCGAGCATGATTTTGATATGCATCGGGAGGCGTGTTTTCAGTAGGCTTAACATGGCAACTGGAATAAGGAGCGGTGGGAAAAAGGAACGAAAAGGAGGAAGGGTACGATTAGGGAATTAGGCGTTGGATTTTGGCGGAGGGAAAGCCCAACCAATGGTCCAGGACGACCAAGGCTAGCATGGCTTCCACCACCGGGACAGCGCGCGGGACAACGCAGGGGTCGTGACGACCACGGGCCTTCAATACCAGGGGTTGGCCCCGATGATCCACCGAATTTTGGTCGATGGATATCGTGGATGGAGGCTTGAATCCCACCCGGAACCAGAGGGGCGTTCCTGTACTCATGCCGCCCAAGACTCCTCCGGCATGGTTGGTGGCGGTTTTGATATGGGTCCAATCCGAGGTATCCGCTGCCAGAATGGGGTCGTTATAATCCGAGGCATGACCGGATGAGGCCGCCCAGCCGGAGCCCAGTTCAAAAAATTTGGCGGCGTTGATGGAAATCATCGCTTTGGCCAAATCCGCATCCAATTTATCGTAAACCGGATCGCCCAAGCCAGCGGGCAAGCCTTGACACCAACCCACCACCGTTCCCCCAACCGAATCACCACGAAGGCGCGCCGTGTTAATTTCGTTTTCCATGGCCGAGGCGATATCGGACAAAGGACAACGCACAGGAGAGGACTCAATCTGCTCTTGGGTATAGGGAATTGAATCCTGCAACGCATAGGCTTCGGCATCCATGCTGACCTGGCCCACCGAATGCACCCATGCATAACAATGAATTCCTGCTTTGGCCAAAATTTGAGCTGCGACGGCCCCGGCCATCACCCGCGCTGCTGTCTCGCGGGCACTGCTTCGACCCCCACCTCGGGGATCCCGCACCCCGTAGCGGGCCATGGTTGTAAAATCGGCATGGGATGGGCGAAGGGTTTGACTCAATTCCTCGTA
>RFPG01000235.1 GCA_009926245.1 Sphingobacteriia bacterium
GTCTCCTTCTTCGCAACAAGCGCCTTTGCAATGCAGGATGGAGCAGGCAAAGGGCTCGCGCAGAATGTCTTCGGATACCAGGACTCCGTCAATTTCGTAAATCATAGGGGTAAGGTTCGTTGTTCAAAAGGCCTCGTTGACCTCAAAGTAAAGACCGCTTTGGCCATCGATGGTCCGAGCCCAATCGATCCGCAACAAGGTACGGGCCTTGGGGTTGGGGGTCCATCGCAATCCAGCACCGTAGGACCAGCGGGGTTGGTTTTGGCTCATGGCCGACCAAGAGGGACCGACCATGCCCCAGCCGTTGTAAAGGTTCCAACCAAAATGTCCCCCCCATTGACCTCTCCATTCGTTTTCGATACCCCATAAGCAAAGGTCTCGGTACGCCCCTCGGAAATGGCCCCGTAACAAATTATCACCGCCCAGGGCTGGCATCTCTCGAAAAGAAACCCCGCGACCGGCCGATTGCATGACAATCCTCCAGGCCCAAACCGCATCCAAATTGCTTCGTGTGCGCAGCGGTTGGTAGCCCCGTAGGTCCAGGTTCCAAAACAAATAGGACGGGTTAAAGATGCTATCGTTAGGAATCAGCATCCGTTGTTTCCAAGCCTCTGCTTCCGGTGTCAGGGTCCGACCCAAGGCCGCATGCCAACGGATGGATCCTTCAAAGAAAACACCTCGCCGGGCGTTGATGACATGGGGTCGGGTATCGTAAATCCATCGCATGCCCAGCCCCAAGGTACGGTGTCCCCAATACCCAGGGACCTTGGAAACTTGGCTATCCGGGCGTGGCACATCCCAACGCACCTGGTCCATGGTATTGAATCGTAACACAGGACCGACAAAGTGCCGTCCCGTGCCCAGGCGTCGGTTGTAGGTCATTTGAAAGTTGGCGGTATGAAAGCGGAACGGGGTCCAATCTTGAGGGTTGATGTCGGGGCCAGTCCCATAGAAACGATCCCAAAATCGGCGCCAGCCCAGGTTCCATTGCCAAAGGGAGCGGTCGTTGGGGGTTGCGTAGGTGCCTGAATGGCTCAATATAAACTGTTTTTTGGCGGTATAAGCACCGGCTATGCTCCATTGGGAGCCACGGCCTTTATTGCCAAGGTTGGTATGGCCGGGACCGAAGAACAGGCCCATCCCAACCAAAAACCCCGTTTCTGGAGAGCGCCCCATGACCGGTGAGGGTAGAACGGGGGACTTCCCTAGCTGATTCATCCAATACGACCAGCGATTAGGGAGGTTGTCTCGTTGCGGAGGTTGAAGAGGCGGGATGGTATCCCGGTTATAGGCAGGGTTGTTGTTGGTGCGCATGGTTGACACGTGCACCGATGCCGAGGTACGCATAGGTTCCAAGGTCAGGAGCACGAGCCCAATCACAAAGGGACGGACTCGTCCAATAGACGAATACAATCGACCAACCTTCGCCATTCTAGTCTGTTCTGCTGGGTTTACCAAGGCTCTTTTTGGTCTGCAATCCAGGATAGTTCAACGTGCCAACGGACGCTGGACTCCTTTTGGGAAGGCGATTGGAGAACCAGCAATTGGCAGGTGCGAAGGGGTGGTTGGGGCCGTCCTAACAACGAATCCGCCCAATCGCTAAGTCCATTGTTATGACCTATCACCAAGAGATTCACGGCATCGTCCAGCAGCTGACGCTCGGACTCCAATCGTTCCGCCTCAGCCAGGTACAACCAATCCGGTTGCTGTGGTTCGACTAAACCGTCCCAAGCGGATTTTGACAAGGAGTTTTGTCGCCAGCCCTCCAAGGTTTGACGGGTACGTAGAGCTGGACTGCACCAAATCGTCCACGGAACCTTGGAATCCACGGCCAAGGGACCGGGGAGATTGTTCGCTAATTGGATGGTCTGGCGATGACCCCTCTCTTGCAGGGGTCGGTCGCGGTCCGGGACATCCCAGCTTGCCTTTTGGGCCTTGGCATGACGGAGCAGAATCAGCTTCATGGGCTACGTTGAAAGGTAGCACCTAAATCTTAACTTTGGGTATGAAATTGGCCGATATACCCGGGCAGGAGGGGGTTAAAGCCCTCTTGAGGCAGGGTTTGGAAAGCGGCCGCATTCCTCATGCCCAGCTCTTTGCCGGACCTCCAGGCTCCGGAAAATTGCCTTTGGCGCTGGCTTATGCCCAGTGGCTGATGTGCCACCAACCTGGGGAAAACGATTCCTGCGGAGAATGTGCCTCTTGCCGCAAAGTTGACAAGCTGATCCATCCGGATCTACATTGGGTTTTCCCGGTTATAGCGCGGCAAGGTGAAAGCGAAAAACCCGGTTCCGAACAATGGATGCGCGAGTTCCGCCAAGCTTTTACCCAAAACCCCCATCTGGAGTACAACGATTGGCGGGAGGCGATGCAGGCCGACCAAAAACAATTGAACATATCCCGCCATGAATGTTATGCCATTCTTTCCAAGCTGGGACTGTCGGCCTTTGAGGGGCGTTACAAGGTCGTGTTGCTGTGGCTAGCCGAATACCTGGGCGATGCAGGGAATCTTTTGCTCAAGATGTTGGAGGAGCCGCCGGATCGAACCGTTTTTTTGTTGGTGAGTTCCCAACCTGAACAAATTTTACCGACGATTTTGTCCAGAACACGAACCCTGAGGGTTCCCCCATTGGATGCCGAATCTATCAAGTCCTACCTACTACAAGCAGGATACCCTGGCGAGCGAGTTGCCGAGGTGGCCCTCTTCGCCGATGGCAACCTGAACAAGGCCTTGCAGGCCATGAACGAAGAACCCTACGAGCACGGTCGCCGTTTCATGAGCTTGTTGCGATTGGCCTATGGATCCAAAGCAACGGAGGTGCAACGTTGGGTGAACGAGGCCGGGGATACGGGGCGGGAGGCCCTCAAAGGATTTATGGATTACGGGCTCTTGTTGTTGCGCCAATG
>RFPG01000236.1 GCA_009926245.1 Sphingobacteriia bacterium
TCCCCGCTTAGTTTGAGCAAGACCCGCTTGTATTTCATGAGCGGTTGGGCTTAGGCGCCGATGGAAACGCGATGAAATGCCTTGACCGTCAAACCGGCCTGCACCTTTTGCAACATCTGCGCAATGGTCACAGCGTTGTCCTTCACAAAGGCTTGGTTGAGAAGGGTTTGGTCTTGGTAAAACTTGTTCAGTTTGCCCATGGCAATCTTCTCCAAAATCGCTTCGGGCTTGCCTTCAGCGCGGGCCTGGTCTTTGCCAATTTCAATTTCTTTCTCGATCAGCGAAGGGTCCACATCGTCCTTGTCCACGGCAATCGGGCTCATGGCGGCGATTTGCATGGCGACATCCTTACCTGCCAGCGTAACTTCTTCGTTCAGGCCTTGGTTGAGAGAAACCAATACACCCAATTTGCCATTGCTATGAATGTAAGTGACAATCCCTTCACCCTCCAGAACCTCCACGCGGTTCACGCCGATTTTCTCGCCGATTTTGCCGGTGTACTCGACCAACAAATCAGAAACCACCGCACCGTCCATGGTCGTTGGCAGAAGAGCCTCCGCTGAACCCAATCCATGGGCCATGCAATGCTCGGCCAATTTGCGGGCCAAGGAAGTAAAATCTTCGTTCTTGGCAACGAAATCCGTTTCGCAGTTGAGCTCCAGGAGCAAACCGCGGGTTTGAGTATCGTTGGTCAAGGCTACGACGATTCCTTCGTTGGCCTGGCGGTCGGCACGACTGGCCGAAACTTTTTGTCCCTTTTTGCGAAGGATCACAACGGCTTCTTCAAAGTCACCGTTGGCCTCGGTCAAGGCTTTTTTGCAGTCCATCATGCCGGCTCCGGTTTGCATGCGGAGCTTGTTTACATCAGCGGCGGTTATATTCATGGGGTTGTGATTAAAGGCGGGTTGGGTTTTGATTTGTTTTCGTCCACACAAGGCTAGCTAAAGCCGATGCAAGGCGAAAATGAAGATCGATTGAAGAAAGCTGCGAGGGGGGATTCCCAGAAAAACGGGGCTGTTAAACAGCGGCGTTCTCCTCAGCGGCCTCGGTGCTTTCGTTCGAAGCGGGGGCTTCGGCCATTACTTCAGCAGCAACAGCGGGCGCTTCGGTCGCAGCCTCATCGGTTGCTACGGCTTCTGCTGCAACGGCTTCGGTTTCCTCTGCGCTGTCCTTGTCGTATTTGCGCTCTTCCAGGCCTTGGGCGACGGCATCCATGATCGCTCTGGTAATCAAAGCAATGGACTTGGTAGCGTCATCGTTGGCAGGAATCGGGAAATCCACCTGGGTGGGATCCGAATTGGTATCCACCATCGCAAAGGTGGGGATATTCAACTTTTGGGCTTCCTTGACCGCAATGTGCTCGTTTTTGATATCCACGATGTAGAGGGCTGCTGGGAGACGGTTCAATTCTTCGATACCGCCCAAAACGCGCTGTAATTTTTCCTTTTCGCGGGATATCATCAGGCGCTCCTTCTTGGACAAAGTGGCCATGGTTCCGTTCTGCTCCATCTTGTCGATGTTGGACATCTTTTTGATGGATTTGCGGACCGTCGCAAAATTGGTGAGCATACCACCCAACCAACGCTCGGTCACGTAGGGCATGTTCAGACGCTGAGCTTCGGACTCGATGATTTCTTTAGCCTGCTTCTTGGTGGCTACAAAGAGAACTTTGCGACCGGAGCGGACAATCGAACGAATGGCATTGGATGCCTCCTCGAGTTTGGCCTGGGTATGGTTGAGATCGATTAAATGAATATCGTTCTTCTCCATGAAGATGTATGGAGCCATTTTGGGATGCCATTTGCGCTTGAGGTGTCCAAAGTGAACGCCTGCATCCAACATTTCTTGCTGTGTAACTTGTGCCATGGTCTTTCCTCCGATTAACGTTTGCTGAATTGGAAACGACGACGGGCCTTCCGGCGTCCGAACTTCTTACGCTCCACCATACGTGGATCCCTGGTCAAGAGCTTTTCGGCCTTGAGCGGGGTGTGGAAGTCGGGGTTGAGCTCGTTGAGGGCACGGGCCAGGGCAAGTAAAAGAGCGTCGGCCTGTCCTGAGACACCGCCGCCGCTGAGGTTGGCTTTGACATCGTACTGACCCAAGGTCTGGGTCGCGGCAAAAGCCTTGTTGACCTTTTGCTGGAGGGTCTCCAGCGGAAAGTATTCGTTGTAGGGACGGCCGTTGACCGTGATGCTACCGCTGCCGGGGGTCAGATAGATCCGGGCAACAGCGGTTTTTCTCCTACCAATGGTGTTGGTCTGGGACATGAATTAAAAGGTTAGATTTTCGGGGTTCTGAGCGCCATGCGGGTGTTCGGCACCGGCATAAACATGCAGGTGGCGAAACATCTCGCGACCCAGCCGGTTTTTGGGGAGCATGCCACGAACAGCTTTCTCCAGCACGTAGGTTGGGCGGCGTTTCATCAGTTCCTTGGCCGTCTCCAGGCGCTTACCGCCGGGATAACCGGAATAAAAGAAATAATCTTTTACCCCCATTTTTTGGCCCGAAAACCTCACCTTGTCTGCGTTGATGACAATGATATTGTCCCCGCAGTCTACGTGTGGGGTGTAGCGCCCGGATGAACGCGCTTTAGCCCTTGAAGGGCACCCTGTCTGCGATGGAGCGGCCCAAGGTCAGTTCATCGGCGTATTCCAACTCGGCACCAACCGCGACCCCCCGGGCCAAGGTGCTGAGGGCAACCGCCGTGTTGGCCAAACGCCTGGACAAATAAAAAGCCGTCGTTTCGCCCTCGTGGGTTGAATTCAGGGCCAAAACAACCTCCTTCACCGCCCCGGACTCCACCCGGGCCATCAATTCTTCGATCCGCAATTGCTCGGGTTGAACCCCTTCCAGGGGCGCGATGAGGCCACCGAGGACATGGTAAACGCCCG
>RFPG01000237.1 GCA_009926245.1 Sphingobacteriia bacterium
CAAAACGCCCTGTGGCCCACTCCACCCATAACAACGGAATACCCATCAACAAGAAACAGACCAAATAAGGAATGATAAAGGCTCCTCCCCCGTTCTGTATGGCTTGGACCGGGAATCGGAGAAAATTCCCGAGACCGACGGCGTTACCGGCCATGGCCAGAATTAAACCGAGGCGAGAGCCCCAGGACTCTTGATTATTGCTCATGTTGATGGATTTTAGTTTGGTCCCATTGCTCCAAGATGAGGGCAATACCCTGCTCGAGGGTCCGGGGATGATAGCCCAAGTCCTTGATGGCCTTGTCAATTACAAACCCGCTCTTTAAGGGGCGGGGCGCTGCCTGCCCTAATTCGGCTGTCGTAACGGGTTGTAGCAAGGAGGCATCCAAACCGCAAAAACGAGCAATGCGTTGGGACATCTCCAAAACGGACATGTATTCCCCGCCACTGATGTTGTAGAGACCGGTAGCCCGCTGCAAAGCAATACGGATGCATCCTTCGGCCAAGTCTTCGGCCAAGGTGGGTGTCCGGAACTGGTCGGCCACAATGCGCAGGCTTCGACCCTCTTCCAAAGACTTCTTGACCCACAATACAATATTGCTTCGACTCATATCGGCTGCCAAACCATAAACCAAAACCGTTCTCACAATGCAAGACGGGCCGTCATAAGCCGCGATTTCGTGTTCGGCGTCCAATTTGGCACGTCCGTAAACGCTGAGGGGGGCAGGTACCGCATCCTCGGTATAAGGCCCGTGCTCACCATCAAAAACAAAATCCGTGGAAAGGTGCACTAGGTGTGTGCCGTAGGGGGTACAAGCTTGGCAAAGATTGCGAACAGCCAAAACATTGTGGAGATAGCAGGCATCGGGGTCCTTTTCGCAATCATCCACCTGCGTCATAGCCGCCGTGTGGATAATGGTATCGGGGCGAAAATCCCCTACAATTCGGATGACTTCCTCGGCCTGGGTGGTATCCATGCTTTGGTAAAGAAACCGACCCTCGTTCATAGCCACAGCCAAATGGCCTACTGGAAGCCGAGAAGGGCCCCTGCCGGTGGCCAGAACCCTCACCGTGGGATACTGCGCAAGCGCGGTTACCAACTTCTGGCCCAAGAGTCCATTGGCACCGGTGATAAGGATTTTGGTTGACATGGTTTGCTAAAGCCCACGCAAATTAGGCAAGTTCACGCCAAAATCCGCCTTTTAACGCTTAGCAACGGGTAAAACGCCGTATTCGCTTGCGTTGTTGGCCCAGGACCTTATATTTGCGACCCGGTTTAGGCCGGGGACCGTTTGACGGTCATCGGGGTGTAGCGCAGTCCGGTTAGCGTACACGTCTGGGGGGCGTGTGGTCGGAGGTTCGAATCCTCTCACCCCGACATCTATTTTTGATCATTAAAGCCTCTTTTTGCGAAGGGGCTTTTTTGGTTGTAAATTAGACCAAATCCCACCCAAATGTCAATGGATTTGCATAACACAACGGACCCCGAAGGCCGCCAAGCCAGCCCAGTCCTCGCAAACGGGGTCAAAAATTTTTTGATCGATATTGATGGAACGGTTTGCGAGGATGTTCCCAACGAGGAACCCGAACGGATGATCGATTGCGCCCATTTTCCTGATGCATTGGAGACCTGCAACCGCTGGTACGACGAAGGGCACGTGATTACCTTTTTTACGAGCCGCACCGAAGACCTTCGAAGTGTTACTGAATCCTGGCTAATCGGCCGGGGCTTCAAATACCACGGGCTGCTCATGAACAAGCCACGGGGCGGGAATTATCATTGGATTGATAATCATCTGGTGAGGGCAACCCGTTTTGAAGGGCGCTTCACCGACTTGGTCAAGGCCACCAAAAGCATCGAGGTTTTTCGAGAAGACCTCAGCGATGAATCACCCGCTGGGTGCTAATGTGTTCCGGGGTCACCAAGCGAACGATGTAGGATCCGGCGGAGAGCTCACGCGCATCCCACAAACGCTGCTGGGTCCCTGCTCGGTACCGATCGTACGATTCTCGAGCCACCAGCCGACCCAAGGGGTCCAGCACCTCCAAGGTGGCAGGGCCTGCTTGGGGCAAATAAAAGGATAGGTACGTTTCCCCCGCAAAAGGGTTGGGGCTCGGGGGGTAAAGGTGCGGATGATCCGGGCGGTAGGCCACCGGTCCATTCCCGTGAAAGGGCAAAACCACCACGGTAAAGGGGCGCTGAGGACCGCGGGCATTTGGCATAACAGGCAAAGACGAAGCCGAACGATGCAATACCTCTTGGGGCGTTTTGAAGGAGCCCACAGCTCCGTCTCCATCCGTTCCAGCCAGCGCATTGGATTCGTAAACAAAGTCATACGACTGCACCGATTGCATTGGAATGACCTGTTGCCGGTTGTGGTCCATCAACGCCAAGGTCCAGTGCGATGGCCAATTTTCGGAAAGAGTCCAACTCAAACGGTATCTCGCCTTGTGGGACACCCCATCGCCGGCCGCCGATACTTGGAGAGGTATTGCCGTTTCCTCTAGCAAATTATCTGGAAGATGATTAATGACCAAAGGTTTCTGGTGTTGAGGAGAACTCTGGCTGTACAACATCAACCAGCGATCGCTGTAAGACTCCAATTGATACGCGTCGTTAAGATCCGGACCAAAAATCCCGTCCGGACCAAAGCTCACAAAGGCTGTAGCCTGCATATCCTCTCCATCGATTTGAACGCGAACATGCGGTGGAGGCTCGGTGGATCCTGTTCGACCCACCATGGTTGAGGGTGATTCGCTGAAAGCAGACGAATTGAAGGACAAAACAGGATTGGAAGCGGAGGCATGCACCCAAAAAGCTTGGTAAGGGGCCAATAATCCACTGCCCAAACTGGTATCTACGTTCCCCAATGCCCCATTCCAATAACG
>RFPG01000238.1 GCA_009926245.1 Sphingobacteriia bacterium
GTCCCAGCAACGAATAGGGCGGGGCAATCTGTGCAACCAAAGAGAGATTGGCCCCGCTGCGAGGAAAGATGGGCTGGTCCACACTGTTGCGCGACAAGGTTTCCTTGATGAAAAAATTATTGGAAACGCCGTCCGGCAAAAAGGCCGTGTTCTGGTTGTTGACCAACACAAATTGCTGAAAATTCACACTATGAACGACCGTGAAAAAGTCGTCTGGTTTCTTGAGCCGCTGCCCAAAACTGACGCTGGTTCCTTTGATGGTGATGGACTGACGCAAAGGGTTGGACCGGGGCAAGCCGTTGGGTACCTGAATCGAAACATAACCACTGACCGTAAAGGAATTGGGCTTTTTGCCCCCTAACCAAGGCTCGGTGAACGATAAATTGTAGGAGGAAAAAAAGCGCCCGTTGGACTGGGCCCGGACACTAACCCGCTGACCGTCCCCACCGGGAACCGGTGTCCATGCTTTGGGGTTGAACATTTTGCGGGTCGAAAAATTATTCAAGACCAAACCCAGGGACCCCACCACCTGCCCGGCACCCCATCCTCCCGACAGCTCTACCTGATCATTCGAACGCTCCGTGACTTTGTATTCAATATCAACGGTTCCGTCCTGTGGATTGGGCGTGGGGACTACCCCCAACTGTTCAGGATCAAAATAACCCAGCTGGCTTAATTCACGTGTTGTCCGCATCACATCGCTACGCGAAAATTTTTGACCGGGCCGGGTCCGCAATTCACGGATGATCACATGATCGGAGGTTTTGTCGTTGCCTTTGACGGTCACACGTCGCACGGTGGCCTGGGCTCCTTCCACCACCCGTACCATCAAATCAATGCTATCGCCTTCAACCCGACTTTCGTGCGAGCTAACCTGGAAAAAAAGGTAACCATCGTCCATATACAGCGAGGAAATATCCCGACCCGATGGATCCATTTGCAATTTGGATTCGATTAGTTCTTTGTTATACAAATCCCCCGCCTTCACCCCCAACAGACCCAACAAGAGGCTGTCGCTGTGCACCGAATTGCCTTCGATCTCCAATCGCCGAACAAAATAGGGTTTGCCTTCAAACAAGTCCACCAAAACGCCCATCTGACCATCGCCTATCGAAAAAATCGAGTCCCGCAGAATGCGCGCATCGCGGTACCCCATGCGTTGGTAACGACGGATTAGTTTGGTTTTTTGTTCTTCGAATTTTTCGGGATCCCACTTGCCGTTACGCAACGGGTTCCAACGAACCCGGGGCCGGGCTGTTTTGAGAATCCGCATCACATTTTTTGCATCCAACGCTGCGTTTCCCATCAATTGCAAGGAGGCAACACGCACTTTGGCCCCCGGCTCAACACTCACATTCAAGGTGGAGGCATTGATTTGATTGCTATCCGGCACGGTATTCATTACCACTTTGACATCCAGGTAACCTTTGTCGGTATAGTATTTGCGAACGACCCTGCTAATATTCCCTTTGACCTCATCGGTCAGAATTTTGCCCTTGAATGTTTTGAGCGATTCAGTCATCTCCTCGGCCTTGGCCTTGGATACTTTGCGGTTAAAGACAACCTTGGAAAGTCGCGACTTTTCTTCGAGGACCAGGCAGAGATAAATCTGTTCCTCGACCACCGAATCCACCCGAATTTGGACGTTCCCAAAAAGGCCCTGCTTCCATAAATTTCGAACCGCCTTGGCCCCTTCTTCCCCTAACAAGGTGAATCGCTGACCCTCCCGCAATCCGGCAATCATCATGAGCAGGTCTTGATCCGTATGCCTCAGACCCTCCACGCGGACTTTGGCAATCCGATAGCTGCGCACCACTTCGCCGGCCGCCCCAGAAACGGGGGCCTGGGCTTGGCTTATCCGAGGCAGGCAGGCAAAACAACCCAAGAGGCCGATCCAAAGACCTGCCAAAAAAAATGTTCGCTTCATCAGGAATGGGCCGAGGTTTGTGCCGAGGTTTTGCCAAATCGGCGTTCCCTTTGCTGGTAATCTTGGAGCGCAGCCAAAAAATCTGCTTTGCGAAAATCAGGCCAGCAGGTTTCGGTAAAATAAAGTTCGGTGTAGGCGGACTGCCATAACAAAAAATTCGATAGGCGTTGCTCGCCACTGGTTCGTATCATGAGATCCGGATCGGGCATAAGGGCCGTCTGCAATCGATGAGCCAAGGTGGACTCCTCAATCTGACTTGGATCTAATGTTTGGGCCTTCACCTCTTCGGCGATTTTTTTGACCGCCGACAAAATTTCGGATCGAGCACTGTAAGAAATAGCCAAATTAAGTTGCATCCGTTGGTTGGCCGAAGTCAATTGCTCGGTTCGCTTTAACTGCTCCAGGCAAGGTGCCGGCAATAGATTTAAATCTCCAAAGGAATGCAGGGCGATTTCGTTTTTCATCAGGGTATCCAACTCAGACTGCACCGTTTCGACCAGCAACTGCATCAGGGCCTCGACTTCCACCGCAGGGCGAGACCAATTTTCGGTTGAAAAGGTGTAAAGGGTCAAATATTTAACGCCCAATTCGGCACATATTTCACAAGTCTCCCGCACGGCCTGAACCGCGTAGCGATGACCGTAAATCCGATCTTGGCCCCTTTGCTGAGCCCATCGTCCGTTCCCGTCCATGATGATGGCCACGTGGGCCGGTATCCGCTGGGTATCAATCCGCTCTTCCTGTCCGCTCATCCATGCACTTATTTGATGCGACAGCGACGCGATGGGATATGGTAATGGTAATAAACCATGAGGGACCCGTAGGCATCGTTGTAAGCGTTCACACCGCGTTGACTACCGGGTTCTCTGGCAGGGAGTCCTTTTTCCCAACTCCGATCCGACATATCAGCGGCAACGGTATTCCGGTACAAACGAAGGTAAGAGGCATCAAAATA
>RFPG01000239.1 GCA_009926245.1 Sphingobacteriia bacterium
CCAACAATGTGGGTGGCGGAACAGGAGGCGCCGGGGTCCCCATCGATGGGGGTCTGGGCATCCTGATGGCGGCCGGGGCTGGTCTGGGTCTGAAGAAGGCCTGGGATGCTCGTAAATCCACCCCAACCGAAGGAGACTCCGAGGCAAGCGACGAAGAGCCGTCAGCGACCGCTGGACCTTTGGATTCCTAAGGCCCCTTGAAGGCTTGGTGTTTACCTTTGATGGTGAACCCAGCCTTATGTCTCATCACCCTCTCCCTCCTTCAAGTCATGCGATGATCGCGTGGGCTTTTGGAGCCCTGTTTCTCCTGCAGGCCTTGGGGGCTGCGGCCCAATGCCCTCACAACCCCACGGTTACCCCCAACAACCTGATTTTTTGTCCCAACGCCGGTTCGGACACCCTGTGGACCCAAAGCTACCAAGCGTACCAATGGTACAAGGACGGGGTCCTTCAGCCCGGCGATACGTTCCAGTACCGAAGGGTTACCCACCTGGATGCAGGATCCATGTTCTCGGTGGATGCCACTCTCAACGGATGCACCGAACGTTCCCCCCAGGTGCCGGTGGATGGTTGGGTATTTTTGCTTCCCGTTGTGGCGACCGATGGTCTTCAGTTTCCACTCTGCGTAGGGGATACCCTGCGACTCCGTTTATTGCCACCCTACACGATCCATATCCAATGGACCAACGGCGGTGTTCCCATCCCCGGCGCCACCGATGACACGCTCCTGGTCACAACGGACGGAGATTATTCGGTGAGCGGGGCGCCCGAAATTTGTCCCAACTTCAACCAACAACTCGGCGTGACCCTTTCGTATCGATTCTTGCCTTGCAGCAGCGGTTGGGATGAAAACGAAACAAGCAACCATCCACCCTCCACATGGGTTCCCAATCCCTTCCAAGGAGAACGTTTGCGCCTCCTCGGTGCTGACCCCGAAGAGGCCATCGAAGTCAAAGCCTTGGACCCCTTGGGTCGTTGCATCCTACACAAGGTCTTGCCGGCCGGTACCTCCACCCTGGAATGGACCAACGAAGCAAAGACCAACCCAGCGGCCCACGGGTTCTACACCATCGTCTGGACCCAGGGCCTGCGGACCCGCACTCAACGCTTGATTGTTCAAAATCGTTAAAGAGAAACGGTGATGCTGCAGCGAATCGTTGATTTTTCGGTGAAGCAACCCCTGTGGGTGGCCCTGCTGACCCTGGCCTTGGTTATCACGGGTACCTATCAACTACGGCATCTGCCCATTGATGCGGTTCCGGATATCACCAACAACCAAGTACAGGTGATCGCTGTTTCTCCTTCCCTGGGTGCGGTGGATGTCGAAAAACTCATCACCCAACCCATCGAAGCCTCCAGCCGTAACATACCCGGTCTGGTGGAAATGCGTAGTTTTTCGCGGTTGGGCTTGTCGGTCATTACCCTGGTTTTTGAAGAAGATGTCGACATTTATTGGGCCCGACAACAAGTCAACGAACGCTTGATCAGCGCCCGCGATTTGATTCCCCAAGGCTTGGCCAGCCCTTACCTGGCCCCCGTGACCACCGGTTTGGGAGAAATTTACCAATATGTGTTACGAACCAAGCCCGGTTACGAAGATCGCTACGACCTAACGGAACTGCGCACCTTGCAGGATTGGCAGGTCCGTCGAGCCTTGCTGGGGGTTCCCGGCGTTGCGGATGTGAGCAGTTTTGGGGGCTTGCTCAAGCAAATCGAAATCAGCGTTCGCCCCGATAAACTACAGGCCCAAGGGGTCACTCTTCAGGAAATCTACGATGCCGTTCAGGCCAACAACCAAAACGCGGGCGGTGCCTACATCCACCGCGATGCCACCCAGCTATCGATTCGAACCGAAGGCATGGTCCGCACCCCCCAAGAGTTGGAGTCCATTGTGGTCAAAACATCCCCTGCTGGCCTGCCTCTTTTGATCAAAGACGTGGCCGAGGTCCGCCGGGGCCATGCCATCCGCTACGGCAGCCTGACCTACAACGGCGAAGGGGAAGTCGCCGGAGGGGTGGTCATGATGCTCAAAGGCGAAAATTCAGGTCGTGTAATAGAATCCGTCAAACAAAAAATCGAAGCCATTCAAGCCAGTCTCCCGGAGGGTGTGGTCGTGGAACCCTTTTTGGATCGAACCAAAATGGTGAACAGTTCCATCCAAACCGTGGGGGTTAACCTCGCGGAAGGGGCTCTTATCGTTGTCTTGGTTTTGGTCTTTTTTTTGGGCAACCTGCGGGCAGGCCTCCTGGTCGCGTCCATCATACCCTTGTCCATGCTATTTGCCGTCTGCATGATGAATTTTTTTGGGGTCAGCGGCAACCTCATGAGCTTGGGCGCTTTGGATTTTGGACTGATTGTGGACGGGGCTGTGATTGTGGTGGAGGCCGTTCTGCACCGATTGCACGTCCGCTACAACGGCTTGGTCAAGGAGGGGCGCAGTGTCCTGCCGGGTCAAGCCGAATTGAAAGAGGAAGTCCGACGTTCGTCGGGCAAAATGATGGGTGCGGCCTTCTTTGGCCAGTTAATCATCCTGATGGTGTACCTGCCCATCCTAAGCCTGCAGGGTATTGAGGGCAAGATGTTTATACCGATGGCCCAGACGGTGCTCTTTGCCCTGTTGGGAGCCTTTCTACTGAGCCTCACCTATGTGCCCATGATGAGCAGTTGGGTCCTGCGCTGGAATGCCCGCGAATGGGGTCCCAGTCGTCGCATCATGCAACGACTGCAAGGCTGGCAACAACAGATTTTAGTGAAAAGCCTGGATCGTCCCCGACCTGTTTTGGTCGGAATTCTTCTCTTGGCGCTGGGGAGTTTTGCGCTCTTTACCACCCTGGGCGGGGAGTTCATTCCTGATTTACCGGAAGGGGATTTTGCGGTGGAA
>RFPG01000240.1 GCA_009926245.1 Sphingobacteriia bacterium
CCTGCCACCCTCGCCGAGCGCGCGCTTCGTCAGCACGGCGAAGTCGCGCTCGCATCCTTCCTCGTGGGAGGAGGAGGTACGCATCTTGAGCGGCCAGTCGGGCCAGGTCAGCGCCTTGTCCTCCTTCTCGGGAGGCTGCGGCATGACCTCGAGCTGCGTGACCGAGGCCGCGCCGTGGCGGTTGGACGTGCCGACGCAGTCCGAGCCGGTATCGCCGCCGCCGATGACGACGACGTGCCTGCCCTTGGCGCTGATCGTGCCACGCGGCGCGGCGCGCGCCTCGTCGTCGCCGGCGACGCGACGGTTCTGCTGCGTGAGGAAGTCCATCGCGAAGTGGATGCCGGAGAGCTCGCGCCCCGGGACCTGCAGGTCGCGCGGCACCTCGGCGCCGCCGGTCATGGCGACCGCGTCGTAGCCCTCGAGCAGCGACTTCACGGAGATCGTCGCGCCGACCTCCACGCCGGTGCGGAACTCGACGCCCTCGGCCTCCATCTGCCGCACGCGGCGGTCGATGAGGTGCTTCTCCATCTTGAAGTCCGGGATGCCGTAGCGCAGCAGCCCGCCGATGCGGTCGGCCTTCTCGAACAGCGTCACGGCGTGGCCGGCGCGCGCGAGCTGCTGCGCGCAGGCGAGGCCCGCGGGGCCGGAGCCGATCACGGCGACGCGCTTGCCGGTGCGGCGCGCGGGCGGCTGCGGGACGACCCAGCCCTCCTGCCAGCCGCGGTCGACGATCGCGCACTCGATCGACTTGATGGTCACCGGGCTGTCGTCGATGTTGAGCGTGCAGGACGCCTCGCAGGGCGCCGGGCAGATGCGGCCCGTGAACTCCGGGAAGTTGTTGGTGGAGTGCAGCATCTCGAGCGCCTGCTGCCACTTGCCGCGGCGCACGAGGTCGTTCCAGTCGGGGATCAGGTTATTGACCGGGCAGCCGTTGTGGCAGAACGGGATGCCGCAATCCATGCAGCGCGCGCCCTGCTGGCGGAGCTTCTTCTCCTCCATGTGGTGGTGGAACTCCTTCCAGTCCTTCACACGCTCGACGGGAGCGCGGTCGACGGGGAGTTCGCGGAGGTACTCGATGAATCCGGTTGGCTTACCCATGGGGAAGAGGATTGGAGATCGGGATCGGTGGTGGTGCGTGGCTCAGTTGCCGCCGACGCGCGAGAGGTCGCGGGCGTTTTCCTCGAAGGCGGCCATGACGGCCTCGTCACCCGTGAGACCCTGGGCCTTCGCGCGGTCGAGGCAGGCCAGCATTTGCGGATGGAGGTGTCCCTTTTGGACCCGGGGAGGGTATGCATCCGAGGGCTGGAAGTCCGCAAGCTCCTTTGAGCGGGGGACCAAACCAAGAGGACTTGGGTTTGTTTCTAAAGGATGAACCCTCCGATCGCGAACCTACCAAAGACATCCGCGGCCTTGAGTCCTGCCCAGGTCGATCGAGTCATTGAAATGGCTTGGGAGGATCGGACGCCTTTCGAGGCTATCCTTGCCCAATTTGGGTTGGCAGAAGCCGATGTGGTGGCCTTGATGCGGCGAGAGCTCAAGGCTTCTAGTTTCAAACTTTGGCGTGAACGGGTTCATCAAAAGGTCAGCCAAAAGCACCTTCACAAAAGATCCGCCGACATCGAACGCTTTCGATGCAGTCGTCAGCGAAGTATATCGGGCAACAAAATTTCAAAGCGGTGACGGGGACTCCTTGGCAGGCTTCCTTTGATTTTGAGGGTGCGTCGTTGTGGTCGCCCCGCCTTGAAGATGCGCGGGCGCGATTGAGCTTGGTTCGGCCGGCGGCCTATGCGCGTTCCCGCAATTACCTGGATGGGGCGGTGACTCAATTGTCGCCTTATCTGTCGAGAGGGGTTCTAAGTACGCGTCAAGTGGCTGAATCGCTGGTCGAACGGGGGCTGTCCTGGGAAGACTGCGAGTCGCTGGTCAAGGAATTGGCCTGGCGCGACTATTTTCAGCAAGTCTGGAAACATCAGGGCAACGGGATTGATCAAGACCTTCGGCAGCCTCAGGTCGGGGTTTGCCATCACCAAGTACCGGCGGCTTTGGTGAACGCAAGGACCGGGATTAAGGCGGTGGATGCGGCGGTGGAGGAGCTTTACCGAACCGGCTACATGCACAACCATGTGCGGATGTACACGGCTGCTTTGGCCTGCAATGTGGGGGGTGCGCATTGGTTGCAGGCGGCTCGGTGGATGTACTATCATCTTCTAGACGGCGATTGGGCCAGCAATGCCCTGAGTTGGCAATGGGTGGCCGGTGCCTTCAGCACCCGGAAGTACTTCGCCAACCAAGAGAATATTAATAAGTATTGTTATACAAACCAAAGAGGCACTTTCTTGGACGTGGGTTACGATGCCTTGGAACGCATGAAGGTTCCAGAGGTCTTGATGGAAACCGTGTTGCCGGAACTTCGTTGCGAGCTCCCCGAAGGTCCCTGGACCGAAGCGGCGAAGCTTCGAGAAATCCTTCAGGAGCATCCCTCCAAGCCTGTTTTGATGTATCATTTATATCAATTGGATCCCCAATGGTCCCCGGCAGGCAGGGATGGTGACGCGATTCGTGTTATGTTATGGGAGCCTGAATTTCTACAGAAGTATCCGGTTTCCAGTCATGTCATGGCCTGGGTCAAGGCTTTGGCCGAGCAAATTCCCGGAATGTTCTGGATTTCAGCGTCTTTTGACAATGTTTTTGAGGCCAACGATTCGCCCCGAATTCATTTCAAGGAACATCCCACCACCACCCATTACCGTGGCCATTGCCATCCCAGGGAATGGTTGTTTTCGGAAGTGGATGGCTATTATCCATCCTTCTCCTCGTATTGGAAACGCTGCGAGTCAAAGGCTCGGGCGATGTTTGCCTGAATACCTCTGCTCTCT
>RFPG01000025.1 GCA_009926245.1 Sphingobacteriia bacterium
AAAATTTAAAAATCAATCAGGTTGGTTTGTTGGGGATGCCACACCGTGCATCCATAGGCTGTAAAAACGTCGACCCAGATCGGCAAGGGCTTCGCTGTCGGGACGGGCCGTGCTGTGCACCGAGCCGTTCATTAACAAAAGCAATTGGCGTCCTAACCAAAGGGGATCCCCCTGGCGAAACACCCCTTTCTGCATGCCTTCCTGAAAAAGTCCGGCAAAAAATTGTTCGTAATCCGAACGCAGGGACTTGAAGGTCTGCAGGGAGGGCTCACTCAGATGCCTCCATTCGTTCACAAAAACACCCACCGCCTCTCGGTCCGAAAACAGAAGGCGCAGGTGTTCTTCGATGGCGCGGGCCAGGCGATCCTCCACCGGCAAATCCATCGCCGCTATACGTTGGGCGGTGGAGACAAAAGCATCCGCCATCCCAAAGCAGATTTCGTGAAGCAGGGTCTCCTTGGATGAAAAATGATTGTAAAGAGAGGGCGCCTCAATCCCGCTCACCGAGGCCAATTCCCGCATCGAAGTCGCGGCGTAGCCCTTGCGGTGGAACAATTCCGTCGCAAAGCCGGCAATCAAGGCCCGGCGGCTGCCAGTCGGAGCCGTGGCTTGGGTTGCAGGGAGAAGGTCGCCTTTCATAGTCCAAACATACGAACGATCGTTCGTTCGCGCGCTCTCACGTTCCCAAATGGCCGTACTTTTGGTTTTCAGAGACCCACCTTGGACCTTTTATCATCCCAAACCTCCCCCGGCCTTCGTCGAAACGCCGCCCTGCCATGGCTCATGGTTTTGGCATGGGGCTTCTTGGGCTGGGCCTGCAGGCCCGATACCTACCGAGGGGGACTGAGCGTCGAATTGGGGTACGAGACCGATACCCTTCTCTTTGACACGGTTTTGGTGCAGGCCGGTTCCATTACCAAACGATTCAAGATTTACAATCCCAGCGACCAAGACCTGCTGGTGGACCGGATCGCCTTGGGCTCTGTCCTGGCAGGGGGCAGTCGTCCATCGGGCTTTCGTCTTAATATCAACGGCTTGGCGGCCAATCAGGCTCAGAACCTGCGCCTAGCAGCCGGCGACAGCCTCTACATCTTTGCCGAAGTCACGGTCAACCCCAACGATAGCCTGACTCCGTATTTGGTGACGGATTCCGTTTTGTTTTTTACAGGTCAAAGGGTAGGCAAAGTCATGCTGACGGCCTTTGGTCAGAATGCTCGTTTTTACCGGGATTCTATCATTGGGACCACCGTTTGGACCAAGGATTTGCCCATCGTCATCTACAATTCCATCCTGGTCGACTCGCAGGCTACCCTATGGATCCAACCCGGGACCCGCATTTTTTTGAATGCCGGCTCAACGATCTATGTCAACGGCACACTGCGCGCCCAGGGCACTGCCCAAGAACCCATTACGATGCAGGGGGATCGTTTGGACCCCTTTTACCGGGATTTGGCCGGGGCCTGGAACGGATTGCATTTTTTGAGAGGTTCCCTCAACAATTACCTCCGACACGTTCACCTTCGCAACGGTTCGGTGGCATTGCGCGTTGATTCCCTCCCGGCTAGCGGAAGCCAACCCAACCTGCGGTTGGAAAGTGTTTGGGTGGACCATTTTGCACAGGCAGGCATTTACGGAAATACAGCCCACATTGAAGGCGATAATGTCTTGGTCAGCAATTGCGGGCTTTTTAATTTTTTGGGGGATTTTGGGGGGGAATACCGTTTTAGGCACAGCACCTTTGTCCATCTTCAATCGGAATTTACCCGGGCCTACCCGCTCATGGTGCTCAGCAACCGAAACCTGGGGACCCCATCTCGCAGCAACAACGCCCTTTTGTCCCTAACCAATTGCCTGGTTTGGGGGGGAACAGACGAAGAGTTTGGGGTGGATTCATCGGGGGATGGTAGCTTCAGCTACCAATTTCAACACTGCATCCTCAAAAGCCTGCGGGGCTGGTCCGGAACAAACCTTTTGTACCAGAATCCCCGTTTCAAAAACCCCAGCAACCGCAATTATGCGATCGATACCCTAAGCCCTGCTTATGGCGCTGGTATCGATTTGCGCTCCCAATATCCAGCTCTGCAATCCGACCTCTTGGGTCAGCCCCGAACCGCCACCCCCACCCTGGGCTGTTTAGAGCGTATCGAAATGGGTGGTATCTTTGAACCATGATTTTAGTACCCTACGACTTCACCCCACCTAGCGATTGCGCTATCCAGCATGCCACCGTAGTGGCACGCAAAGGGGACAACAAGATTCAACTGCTGCATGTCGTCAATTCCGACAGCAAGTCCCTGATGCGTAGGGACAAAATCAGCCTTCGAGACCTCAACGACCGAATGGCAGCCCTTGCAGCACGGGTTGAACGCGAATCAGGCATCCCCACCGGTTACGATATGGTCACCGGCTCCATCTTTACCACCATCCCGGAATACGCCCACGAGTCCAAAGCCAAATTGGTCATCATCGGAACCAGTGGCATGGTTGGACTTCAGAATTTGTTTGGATCGAATGTTATCAAAATCGCTGAAAAATCCTCGGTACCCGATATTATCGTGCAGGAGCGACCGCTTCGTCCCCATGGCTACAAGACCATTGTGATGCCCATGGATGCCGGCAAGGAATCCAAACAAAAGACCTTCCAAACCGCTGCCATTGCCAAAATTTTTGGCGGAACGATTCACCTTTTTGCCGCCCACGAAACCGACGATTTTCTGATAAATGCGGTTCAAAACAACATCCATTTTGCCACCCGGCATTTTGATTCCCAACAAATCCCTTACGAAGTGGCCACCGAAGTAGAAGGGGGCAAATCCTATGTGGAACAAATCATCCAGCATGCCATTCGCGTTGATGCGGACTTGGTGGCCATCATGACCGGAGATCATCGCGGCTTGTTGGATTTGCTTTCGACGACCGACGAAGAGCATATTGTCAACAACCAGGCTCAGATTCCGGTTCTCTGCATCGACCCCCAAAACGTTTTGTACGGGTCGGTTTTTTCGTATTAATCCACGGAACAAACCATGGCCCAGGGCATGATTACCGAAAAGTCCAAGACCATTGCCGTGGATTTTGACGGCACCGTGGTTGAACACGCCTATCCTCAGATTGGGGAAGAAATGCTTTTTGCTTTTGCCACCTTGCGCAGGCTTCAAGAAAAAGGGCACAAGCTCATTCTTTGGAGCATACGCGAAGGCGATCTTCTGCAGGCTGCTGTGGACCATTGCCGCAAAAACGGCGTAGATTTTTATGCTGTCAATGCCAATTTTCCCGGGGAAATTCTGGAACCTGGTGTGAGTGCCCGCAAAGTGAATGCGGATATTTTTATAGACGACCGAAATGTGGGGGGCTTTCGCGGTTGGAGCGAAACGTACCAGATGCTTCACCCCGAAGATGGTCCATTTTTTCATCAACTCGAAAACGAAAAAGCCCACTTCAATTACCGGGTCCGCAAAAAGAAAAGTCTGTGGGAAAAGATCTTTGGTAAGTGAAGGAACCGATGATTCAGCTCAAGAGTCCCGAAGAAATAGAATTATGCGCTCTAGCTGCTGACCTGGTCAGCCGCACCTTGGGCATTCTGGCTCCTCGAGTCGTCCCAGGAGTAAGCCCTCTTGAATTGGATCGCTTGGCCGAGGAATTCATCCGGGATTCGGGGGGAATACCTGCTTTCAAAGGCCTGTACGGTTTTCCCAATACCCTTTGCGTATCCCCCAACGATCAGGTGGTTCATGGAATTCCCGGCAAAGCCCCAATGCGAGATGGCGATATCGTCTCGGTGGATTGTGGGGTAAAAATCAATGGATTCATCGGGGATCAGGCCTTTACGTTTGGGGTCGGTGTTATAACACCAGAAGCCCAAAGGCTCCTTCGAATCACCCGCGAGTGCCTGGACCGCGGCATCGCCCAGGCCGTGGCCGGAAAGCGTATCGGGGATATTGGCCACGCCATCCAAGAACATGCCGAGGCGGCCGGTTACGGTGTGGTTCGAGAATTGGTCGGCCACGGCCTAGGCCGCCAATTGCACGAAAAACCAGAGGTGCCCAACTACGGCAAAAAGGGCCAAGGCATCCGCCTCAGCGATGGAATGGTCCTGGCCATCGAACCCATGATCAACGCAGGTGGCAAGGCCATCCGACACGAGAACGACGGCTGGACCGTACGCACCCGGGATGGCTCCCTATCGGCCCATTACGAACACGATGTCGCCTTGGTTGGGGGGGGGTGTCGGGTCCTCACCACCTTTGAATATGTGGACGAGGCTTTGCTAAATTCGCAGCGCTCGTAGGTCCTCCCTCTGACCTTCCAGCACCCCGTTCCTTTCACCGCCTTTTGATCCCTCCATTGATCCGAATCCTCTACCATGGGAAGAGCCTTTGAATACCGCAAAGCCCGCAAATTTGCACGCTGGGACAAAATGTCCAAAACCTTTACCCGCATTGGCCGTGAAATCGCCATGTCGGTCAAAGCCGGTGGTCCGGAGCCAGAAAGCAATACCCGGCTAAGAGCCGCCATTCAGAATGCCAAAGCGGCCAATATGCCCAAGGATCGGGTGGAAGCCGCCATCAAAAAAGCCGCCAACAAAGACGAAAAAGCCTACGAAGAAGTGGTCTACGAGGGGTACGCCCCCCACGGTATCGCGGTTTTGGTAGAAACCGCCACGGACAATCCCACTCGAACCGTCGCCAATGTCCGCCATCTATTTAGCAAATACGGGGGGTCGATGGGAACCTCCGGCTCGGTTGGGTTTTTGTTTGAACGAAAAGCCTTGTTTCGCTTGGATCCCGGCGACATGGCGGCCGAAGACCTGGAATTGCAATTAATTGATGCCGGCGCCGAGGATATCAGCATCGAAGACGGGGAATGGAACCTGACGGCAGCCTTTGCGGATTTTGGACAGGTGCAGAAGTCCCTTGAATCCATGGGTATACAAATCGTGTCTTCTGAATTATCGTATATTCCGACCATTACCAAGACCCTGGACGAGGCCCAAGCCGAAGAATGTTTGAAGCTCATCGAGATGCTCGAAGAGGACGACGATGTTCAAAATGTCTATTGCACCCTGGCCTAAAAAGCGTTTTTGGACCATTTTTTTTAGGTTTTAAGGGGGCAGGTAGGGGTTTTATACCTAATTTGGACTCATTAAATAAATACCTTATGGACAAATACAACGAATTGCTTGAGATGGTAACCTCCATGGAGAAGGACTTCCAAAAGTTTTACGATGGAGCGAACAAGGCGGCCGGTACCCGTATCCGCAAAGGTTTGCAGGACCTCAAGTCCCACTGCCAGACCCTTCGTCTCGAAGTTCAGGACATGAAAAACAACGGGTAATCCCCTTTTTCAATCCAAACGTAAAGGCAGTCCCTCTGGACTGCCTTTTTTTTTGTAGGATGAAAAGGTCGGTGGGAACGGGGATCGCTCTAGGGTAGCGCCACGTTGATTCGGACCAACCCACCCTGCAACAGCCACCAATCACCCCGGATGGGCGGGCGAAGGCCGGCCGGCTCCTGGGACGAAAGCTCCCAAGAACCCTGGCGGAAAAGAGCGGTTTGATGCCCCAATTCGAGACCCACCAATCCGGCAATCCCGGATAATTTCCATGTCAATTCTCCGTAAATCATCCGTCCGGGTTCACCCAACAAATAAGCACAGATCGTTTCCGTCGCCCGCATTCTGGCCAAGGGTTTCCAGTGAGTGATGCTCAAGCGGGCGGTTTGGTATTCCTGCATCAGGGTGAACCAGGATTTTTGGGCTGTCAAAAGATGAGGATTCAATCCTCGAGGAGCCATCGTTCGTTCCCGGCCCCATCCATAGGCTTGGGATGGCCACGCATAGAAATCAGCAAAGGTGCGAGGGCTTTGTGAAAACCAACCAGCCCCTATTCGCCCGTTCCATCGACGATCTGCACCCAAATCCCGGTTACGTTCCGCAAACAAAGAAGCGCGTGACCACGGAAAGACTCCGTTCTGCTGATAAACCCAGGCAGCATCCAGATCCAAGCCCACAAAGGCTTCGGAGCTGCGACGATACCGAACCCAACCGTTGACTTTTCTCTTTTCGGTCAGCGGTTCCCAGCGCCAAGACGCATGCAACCGCAGGCGTTGATGGTCCCTAAACAATTCCCCCAAGGAACCGATGGGCCGAACTGAATAATAAGACGAGCCAGAGCCGATTCCAGCCAAAGCGGAAGACCACATGGGGGAATGAGCGGGATCCGGAAATTGCATCACATAGGAGCGTTTTTCGGCCCCTGCGCCCAGCCACATTCTCCATTTTTTGGAGAGGCGTTGTTCCAATCCGCCGTCAGCTTTGGTGGTCAAAACACCTTCAAAACCCGTATACCACCAAGGACGCTGCTCAGAAGGATGGGCCGTGCCCAAGGATAACAGATGCACCCAGCGAGGCATTTGCCAACCGCTTAGGGGCTCCAGTGCCGAACCCATGCCCCATTGCCAACGGGTTTCCGTGGTGCTACGGGACCAATCCAACGCAGGAAGTACTTGCTGCAATTGGGATCCCCAACGCAACGAGGCCTTCCACGATGTGTTACGATTCCGAGCATCTCTGGCCTGTCGCTGGTAGGTCCCGGAGACCACCCATCCCTCCAAGGGATTGTAGAGATCCAAGGCAGTCCATCGCGGTCGGAGCCAGCCCGACCATTCCTGGCTTTGCCAAGCCTGACCCGCTGCATCCCGTCCCTTTTGGGATTGACTTCCCCATAACATGGTTTTGAAAAAGCGTAGAGCCGCAGAACGGGTGGTATCATCGGTTGATCGGGACTTTTTGAACGCGCCCAAGCTGTCGGCAACTGCATAACCTTTCTGTTCGGCGCTATCAAGACGAATGGTTCGCAATGTTTCCCACAGCGAATCCGAGGACGCATCGGCAGTGGTATCCACCTCAAACCGGTATTCGGCATCCAAGCCAGGGGTGGCATCCAGACCAGCGGTGCTATCCACGCCAGAGGCGCTATCCAGGCCAGCAGTAGCCTTCCGAACAACATCCGCCGCTATGGATAAATTAGCAACGACTGAATCCGTAACAACTCGAGGCCTTTTTTTTGGACTCGACTTGGTCTTGGCCAAAGAAGGCGATGGGCCAACAGGTCTGGGGGATGGAGCGACCGAGGAAAGGCGGTCCGGAGGAGCCAAGACCTCGTCAAAACGACGGATGGAACTGATGTATCGAATACGAGCCGAGGCTCCCAAAAAGCTCAGCTCCATCTGTAGATCTTCCATGGTCTGCATCGAAAAACCCTGGACACGACGGTACTGCTTGCCGATGCGAAAGGTATCGCCGGCGGGATTTTTCACCACCAACTCCACCCGATCCAGACTCCAGTCTTTGCTCCTCAAAACCAAGGTTCCCTGGTAACGATTGGAAGACCCGCCCCTGGGTCGGACCGCGATGCGGTGCAGTCGCTCCCCCTCTTCTTCTTCGGAGCCCAGGTACTCAAAACGATAATGCGCAAAGGACTTGGAAGACAATGGCGATACCCAATCCCGGCTCTGGGGCTCGTATAAATTAATGTTGGAATAATTCAAATTGGCCTCCATGCTTTTGGGTAAATTGGATCGGCGGGACAAAACCTTCTCCTCAAAATTCCGAGGTCGACGGTATTTAATCCGGCTTGCGGATTCCATAACATACGTTACACCTTGTCTGAGTCCCTCTTGTTCCAATTGTCGGCGCAGGATCCAAGGGACTTCCACGATTTTGAATTGGCCTTTGACATAGGTCTCGGCGGTGTAGCGCCATGGACCCGCAGCGTGGGCTGGGGCCGCTGCGATGGCTTTGCGCATCATTGCGTAGGCGGGGTCTTCTTTGCCGGCCTTTACGGTGATTTCCTGAAGAGCCACCACCCGGGGCTCCAAAATCAATTCGGGTCCATCCACCACCGACCCTGAACCCTGGGAGAATTCCCAATTCAAACGCCGGGGTCGATACCCCAAATGCGCGACTTGAACGGTGTAGGCACCCGGTTGAAGAAAGACCTCATATCGACCGTTCTCGTTGCTAAGACCGGTGATTTGACCAGGTTCAAAAACCAGGGTAGCGTAGGCCACGCCCCGACCCTGATCGTCCTTGACCCAACCCCGGACCCGGACCGTTCCAGGTGGCTGGGCCGTCGTCACCTGGTGAAAAAGGCTGAAAAACAGGATCATGCAACCCAACAACCGGCCAAAAAAAAGCCTGCACCCCGTGGATGCAGGCCTGGTGCCGAAGGCCGGACTCGAACCGGCATGTCTTGCGACACACGCCCCTGAAACGTGCGTGTCTACCAATTTCACCACTTCGGCTGGCTTTGGGCCTTCCGTCATCGCTGACCCGACTGGGCATGGGTTGATGCAACGATTCGGAAGGGAGGCAAATATACATTCATCAACTTTGAAAATGATTTGGTGGGTCGTGGGACCTGAAGATGGCCCCCTGACCTCCCTATCTTTGACCCCCTGATGGTGGTTCAAGATTTGCCTCGTGTTTTGCGCACATCCCGTGGTTTTCCGGTGCTGTGGGTGCACGAGCCCCACCATAGCCTCAGCCACATGGCCCTGCTCAGCGATTGCGGTAGTCGGGATGATGAACCGATCGGTTCCGGGGCGACCCATTGTTTGGAACATTTGCTTTTCAAAGGTACCGAGGACCGTCGACCCATGCAGGTCCTCACCGAACTCGAAAACAAAGGCGGGGATATCAACGCCTTTACCACCAAAGAGCGCTTGGTTTTGCATGCATCCTGCCCAGCCAAGCATAGCCAAACGGCGGTGGATTTGGTGGCGGATATGTGGTGGAATTCCCGCTGGACCGAGCAAGAATTTGCCAAAGAACAAAAAGTCATCCGAGAAGAGATCGGAATGTACAGTGACAACCCGGATGAGAGCCTTTTGGAGGCTTTTGAAAAATCCGTTTACGGCAAACACCACCTATCGCACCCCATTTTGGGCTACGAATCCAGCCTAACGGCCCTGAGCAGTGCATCGGTTCAGCATCATTATCGATCGGTGTTTGGAGCAAGACCGGCAGTCTTTGTTTACCATGGACCCCTGGAGGCTGCAGACGTCTTGAAGGCTCTTGAGGCAAGGATGCCCAAGCGTTCCTTTCAAAACCCCAAAACAGCCCCCAACCGCAAAGCGCCTACCGCCCTACGCGGTCAACAGGAACGAGAAGAGCTCAAGGATTTTCACCAGGCCTACGGCATCATGGGCGGTCGAGCCCCTTCGGTTCGGCACGATATGCGATGGGCCTTGGCGCTCCTGGTCAATTGGCTGGGTGGAGATCATATGAGTGCCCGCCTAAGCATGGAACTACGCGAAAAATCTGCTTTGGTTTACGATATCGATGCCCATTACACGCCGTATTCGGATTCGGGCATGTGGAGCATACAGTTTTCTTGCGATGCAGGTCAAGCCCCCAAAGTCCGGACCAAAATCGACCGTATCCTCCGCAACCCGCGCCTTCGTTGCCCGGGTCCCCGTGAATTCAAAATCGCCAAGGAACAACTCATCGGTCGCCTGCTTTTGGCCGAAGAAAACAGACTCCAAAACCTTATCGGCTGGGGTCAGGCTTACTTGGACGGGAACGGTTTGTTGACCCAACAAGAAATCGTGGATCGCATCCACCATATCCCCTTGACCCAACTCCAAACGATTGCGGAACAACTCTTTGTCCGTCAAGGATGGCGCAGCCTGGTTTGGAGGAACGAAACGTCTTAGACCCATAGGTCTAGGTCTAAATTTTTTTGCTCATGAATTTTTTGCCCCCCCACCTGGACGCCTACATCGAGGAACATAGCCATGCTCCCTCGGCCCTCCTGGTCGAACTCGAACGTCAAACCCATCTGCGTTGCCTCATGCCCCAAATGTGTTCGGGCTATTTGCAGGGCCGCGTATTGGCCATGATCAGTCGGATGTTAGCCCCAAAGCGCATTCTCGAAATTGGGACCTTTACGGGCTATTCGGCACTCTGTTTGGCCGAAGGCCTGACCGAGGATGGTCTCCTACACAGCGTTGATAACAACCCCGAAGTCATGGACATGGCCAAGGAATTTGTGGAAAGGTCGGCGTATCGTGAGCGGATACATTTGCATACCGGCACCGGCTTGGGGTTGATTCAACAAGTCCATGAAGACTGGGACCTGGTTTTTGTGGATGCGGACAAGGAAAATTACCCGGCCTATCTGGAGGCGTTGGTCGAGATCCTCAAGCCAGGGGCTTATATCCTGGCTGACAACGTGTTATGGAGCGGAAAGGTGGCAGAGACTGGGCTACACAAAGATGCGGAGACCGAAGCCTTGCGGGAATACAATCGCAGGGCGGTAACCCATCCTCGGTTGGAGACGGTCGTCCTTCCGGTGAGGGATGGTTTATCCCTGGCCCGGATTCGCTAAGCGATCAAGGTCCGCTAAAGGACCCGAGTTCGCTAATGGGACCCAGGTTCGCTAAAGAAGAATTGGAGGTGGCTACTTAGAAGCGCCAGCCTACACGAATGGAAGGCAGAGCACCAAAATTGGAGCTCACGTTGCGGCTGCTGGGCTCCAAAATACCGGAGTTGCTGCTGCTAAGGCTGGAGAAAGAGAACTCGGTGGGGCGGTTGTTGCGAACGGTCATTCCCCAATTCATTTCCAAACCCAAATAGAGGTTTTCGACCAAGTAGAAGTCAACACCAGCGACGGCACCAAAATTGAATGAAAGGAAAGGAGCGGTGATGTTGGCTTTTGTTTGGAATTCGTAGTAGCCACCCAAGCTGTCGATATTGTAGTCTTTCCAATCTTCTTTGTTGCGGCCGGTGTTCAAACCAACCACTGCTCCAAAGTAAGGAGAGAGTCTTTTGGTACCCGATGGGTGGTATTCAAAACCGGTTTGCAGACCCCACTGACGGTCACTGACCGTGCGCGTTCCTTCGTTGCCGGTGAAATTGGGGTTCTGATAAACGCGCTCCACATCGGTGTTGGTAGCGGCTTCGATTGTACCGCGCAATGCCATGCGATCGTTCAAAAAGTAGCGGTAACGCACTTTGGGCAATACAACCGTATTTCCTTCGGCAATGTTGAGTCCGGCCTCGATGGTGGATTTGTGGGCACCGTAGCTGGCAAAACTCCCGCTAGAGGCCGAAGAAAGTGGCTTTTGGGCCAAAAGAGGCTGGGCAAAAACGAGGGTCAAACATACCAAAAAGGCTGAGAAGGTCATTTTTTGGAGCATGGGAAGGAGATTGAAGGGTTGTTAGAGTAGGTTTTGAACGTTAATGATTTCCAAAAGTAAGCGACAGGAACGTGGATTGCGACCCCAAAAGGGCCAAAATATGAGAATGGCCTAATTTTTCGCTTAATATTGAAGCATGAAATCCAGCGCCGCCCCCTCCTTTTTTGGTTTTTTGGACCATTCCACTTGGAAAGGGTTGGTCCGTCGAGCATCCCTCGTCGTTATCGGGGTCCTTGGG
>RFPG01000241.1 GCA_009926245.1 Sphingobacteriia bacterium
GTTGTCGCTGTTGGACAGGGCAAGAAAGACGAGCCCATGACCGTTAAGGCCGGACAAACCATCCTTTACGGCAAGTATTCCGGTACCGAAGTTCAAATTGAAGGCAAGGATTACCTGATTATGCGGGAATCCGATATTATGGCCATTCTAGGCTAAAAGTCCCCATCCATTGTTTCTAACCTAAAATCCATTAAACCTAATTATCATGGCTAGTAAGCTCATTTATTTTGATACCGAGGCCCGCGAGGCGCTCAAAAGAGGCGTGGACGCTTTGTCGAACGCGGTTAAAGTGACACTTGGCCCTAAGGGTCGTAACGTCGTATTAGACAAGAAGTTTGGTGCTCCAACAGTCACCAAAGACGGTGTGAGTGTTGCCAAAGAAATCGAACTCAAGGATCCCATCGAAAACATGGGTGCCCAATTGGTCAAAGAAGTCGCCTCCAAAACAGCCGATCAGGCCGGTGATGGAACCACGACGGCCACCGTTCTGGCCCAGGCCATGATCCGCGCTGGTCTCAAGAATGTGGCGGCCGGAGCCAATCCCATGGATCTGAAAAGGGGCATGGACAAGGCCGTTACGGCTGCCGTCAAATCCCTACGCACCTTGAGTATGGAAGTGGGCGATGATTTCTCCAAAATTGAACAAATTGCCACCATTTCGGCCAACAACGATGCCGTGGTTGGTAAACTCATTGCTGATGCGATGCGTCGCGTTACCAAGGAAGGTGTCATCACCGTCGAAGAAGCCAAATCAACGGAAACCTATGTGGATGTTGTGGAAGGTATGCAATTCGACCGGGGCTATGTATCCCCCTATTTTGTCACCAACGCCGACAAAATGGAAGCCGAATTGGATAATCCATACATTTTGATTTACGACAAGAAGGTTTCGGCCATGAAGGAACTGTTGCCGGTGTTGGAGAAGGTCGTTCAAACCGGTCGTCCTTTGTTGATTATTGCCGAGGATGTGGACGGGGAAGCGTTGGCCACCCTGGTGGTGAACAAAATCCGTGGATCCCTCAAAATTGCGGCTGTGAAGGCCCCAGGTTTTGGGGACCGCCGCAAGGCCATGTTGGAAGACATCGCTATTTTGACGGGTGGAACGGTGATTTCTGAAGAGCGTGGTTACAAGCTCGACAACGCCGATTTGACCTACTTGGGTCGGGCCGAGAAGGTGACCATTGACAAGGACAATACGACCTTGGTGAACGGCGCTGGTAACAAAGAAGATATCAAAGCCAGGGTTCACCAAATCAAGGCTCAAATCGAAAGCACCAGCAGCGATTACGATCGTGAAAAACTGCAGGAGCGCCTTGCCAAATTGGCCGGTGGTGTAGCGGTTCTTTATGTGGGTGCTGCGACCGAGGTCGAAATGAAGGAGAAAAAGGACCGCATCGACGACGCATTGCATGCAACCCGTGCAGCGGTTGAAGAAGGAATTGTTCCCGGCGGTGGTGTGGCCTTTATTCGGGCCATCAAGGCCTTGGACAAGGTGGCAACCGAAAATTCCGATGAAAAAACCGGTATTGAGATCATCAAGCGCGCCTTGGAAGAGCCGATTCGTCAAATCGCGGCCAACGGTGGGGTAGACGGATCCATCATTGTCCAAAAGGTCAAGGAAGGTACCGGAAACTTTGGTTACAATGCACGCTTGGACAAGTTCCAAAACATGCTGGTCGCCGGAGTCATTGACCCAACCAAAGTGGCCCGCGTTGCCCTCGAAAATGCGACCTCTATCGCAGCTATGTTGTTGACCACCGAATGCGTGATTGCCGACGAGCCCGAGAAAGACAAGATGCCTCCAATGCCAGGTGGCGGTGGCATGGGCGATATGATGTAAGATGTTCTGTGAAAGCCCCGACCCGCAAGGGTCGGGGTTTTTTGTTTTTGGGTGGTTTTCGCCCGTAAATTTGCACAAACCCCTGGTATGAGTCCCATCAAAAGATTTTTGCTTTCTTCCAACGGCCGCAAGACGGTTATGGCCCTGACGGGTTTGTTTTTGATTTTGTTTTTGGTCGTTCACTTGGCCGGCAACCTACAACTCCTGGTACCCGATCAGGGGCGTTCGTTCAACGAATATTCTCATTTCATGAGTCATAGTTTGTTGATTCAAACCGTCTCCAAGCTGAATTTTGCCTTCATCATTCTGCATGTTCTTTACAGCCTGTGGCTGACCAAACAGGCCAACGCCGCTCGCCCCGTCGGTTACCAGGGCCGGGCAGCGAAGGAAATGACTACCTGGTCCTCCCGGAATATGGGGATTTTGGGAACGCTGGTATTGGCTTTTTTGCTGGTTCATCTCAAGGGATTTTGGTACGAACTCAAGTTTGGGGAAGTTCCCGTTGTCCTTTACCCCGGTGCTGAAGAAGCCTTAACCGACGCTTACCGGGTGGTTTCCGAGGCCTACAAAAACCCGTTGTATGCCTTGTTTTATGTATTGAGTATGGTAGCAGTGGGCTTTCATCTTTACCACGGTTTCCAAAGCGCCTTTCACACCCTGGGCCTTAGCAATTACCGCTACAAGCCCGTGATCCGCACCGTAGGAACCGTCTTTGCCGTCCTTGTTCCGGCCCTTTTTGCTCTGATTCCGGTGGTCATGTACCTCCAATCCGCTGGCTACTAATCCGAGCCTCCCAAACTTCGCCTTCTAAAAAGACCCCATGAAATTGGACTCCAAAATACCGGCAGGAACGCTCCAGGAACGCTGGACCCGTTACCGCTCGACCGTGCCTCTGGTTTCTCCTGCGAACAAGCGCAAAATGGAAATTATTGTGGTGGGGACCGGCCTGGCCGGTGCATCCGCGGCGGCTTCCCTGGCAGAGCTTGGCTACAAGGTCAAGGCCTTTTGCTT
>RFPG01000242.1 GCA_009926245.1 Sphingobacteriia bacterium
TTAATTCGGGCTCAATTATGAATCGAAGCTGCGGCGAGACCCGCCAAGGGTACGATCCTTGCAACCAAACAGCCGGTTCCACCGCTACCGCGTTGGGAACGCTGAACAAGAACACCATGGCCACCCCCATCCAACCGGCATACCGACCGCAGGCCCGAGCAAACAGCCCCTTCTTATTCAAAATAATAAACTTTGAGTTGCACCGTATCCCGCAACAAATCAACACGCAGGACCTGAAAACGATGCACCGGAAGCGCGGTCCGAAGGCGCAAATCTTCGAGGACCCGTTCTTCGTTGGCCTCTTGAATCAAGTCCACTCGATCGTATAACACCGTACGAACCGATTCGCGACGGTACAGCCAATTGCTTTCCAGCAAGGCAGTTAACCCCAAAATCCCCAGCATCACCGCCCCCATGGACAGAGGCGGCATGGCCGCCACCGCCGAAAAAACCCCCAACGATATGGCCAAAAAAAGATAGGTCATATCCTTAATCGAAATATCCTCGGTCCGAAACCGCAGCATTCCAAACACCGCAAAAAGCCCAAAAGCCGCCCCCATCGAAAAGGCCGTCCCGTTCAGACTGTAGGATAACATAAAAATAACCAGGTTGGTGATGATGAGGGTAAAAAATAAATCCCTGGTCTTGTAAACCCCAAAGTAGATACCCCGAACCATCAACCATACGGCCGCTAAATCCAAAATCAAACGGGCAAAAAAATCATTCAACATGAGTATAATGTGTTACGAGTTATATTTGGTGTAGAACTTTGGGGCCAATGAATAAAAGCCCGATGGCTTTGCGGCAAGGATGGGAGCATCATCAAACGCTTGCACTGAAAATACTTGCTAAAGGACCCCTCCTGCACCCTCCCCTGCAGGCTCCATCGGTCCAGCAAATGCCGTTCGCGACTGGCCTGTTTGAGTTCCAGCAGGACCAAGGACCCAAAATCCAATCGTTGGGTGCCATCCGACGCATTCAAGGCCCGGTCTATCGTCAGACGCTCCCCGTTCAAAGGGTTGAAAAGGGTCTGGCGGTGGTATTCAATCCGCAGACTTCGTTGGAGGTTGTTGGGAACCAGGGCCTGCAAACCCGCCACCCGGTGCTGACCCGCCTCCAAGCCTTGCTCCAGCAAATCCACGTAGGCCCGGTTGGCCCTTGGGTCGTCGGTGGCTTCGCCGGGTTGCAAAGCGGTGCGTACTTTGATTTGGTAACCGCGGGGGTGCTTTTGCTTGAGTTCCCAAAAGGAGCTTTGGTTGGCGTGATAGGTTCTCAATCGGAATTTGTTACGGCGAAGGCGACCGGTTCGATGCGCGTGAAAAAAAACCAATTCGTTGGTATCAAAATAATCGTTGGTATAAAGCGATTCACGTTGTCCATTCACCTCGACATAACAATGGCTTTGGTCCATCGCCTCCCACAAAAATTCCAGATCCGCCTCCGTGCAGATGTATTTGCGATCGTAGCGCCGCATCAAAGCCGCCGCCTCGGGCAATTCTCTCAGGTCCAGGCCTTTCATCGCTTTGATCCCAAACGGATGGGCCTTTTTATTTCTTGATCCAAAGGGTGTCCAATGTTTTTTGATCCCGCCTAGATCCCAATTCAAAGTCGATCCAAACCGGTTCCTGATTGGAGGTATTCCCAGAAGTTGGAAAGCGATCCGAATAGGAATAAACCCGGTACTTTCCAGTCCGCAAATACCCAAAGCGATAACGTCCATCGTAGGAGGTCCTCGCATCCGCCCCGGGCACCGGGTCATCCCCAAAAACCAGGTAAATACGCTCATCCATGGCAGGGTAACGGGACAGCACGGTGGTGAATGTAGAATTCCAATCCTCGACCATGAGCACCCCTTGCACCGAAGCATAACCTCCTTCGCCGGGACCGGGATCGCAGGAGAGAAGGGCGCAGCAGGCCACGATCCAAAACATACCCCTTCGCATCGAACGAGGTTTGGGAATTAGCGTTTGATCCATGAACGAAGATACAGACGGTCCCCGTGGCTTAACCTCAACCAATAAGTCCCCGCCGCCATGCCCTCCACCGCCAGGCTGATATCACCTCCCCAACCTTCATGGGTCCGGTGAACACGGCCGGTGACATCCACCAATTCGATCCGCCACGGCGACGCATCCTCCAACAAATTCAAGCGAACCCTCAGAATATCTTGGGCAGGATTGGGATACAACGTCAGAAGGGGTTGACAGGTCTGGTTCGTTTCGACACCCAGTGCCCAGTTGTTATTGGCCGCAATGGTATGGGGACGACGAACAAAGGGACCGCTTCCGTTGGGAATCCGCGCCAACGATGAATCCGCGACCTGGGCCGCAAAAATCAATTCGTCTTGAAGCACCAAATTGCTATCGTAGAGGTACAGCGTTTCGCCCAAGGCCGAAAGTTTAAAATTGGCATGCAAAGGACCCTGGCTGCTGTCCTCGTCGGCCCAGATCACCAAGTAACCACCGGCAGGAACGCTAGTGCCCAGGGGAAAACTCCATTTGCGCAGGTTGGTAGGATTGTCGGTCAGGCAAAAACCTCCGGCATCCACCGAGGCATTGCTTCGGTTGTGCAATTCGATCCAATCTTCGCTTTCGCCGTTATCGTCCACCGGACCGCCCTGGTTGAGCGCCATGATTTCGTTGATGACCAAGCGATCCCGAGAAGCTCCACCCTGCACCCGGTAAACCATCACATCATGCTCCGCCCCCGGTGGGTAGTAGGTCACCGATTGAGCCGTATTTGTGGCCACCGCTTCCACATAATACCGAACCACGCTTTGGGCCGCTTGACCAGGCAAGTAGGCCCCGTAAATCCCATCCCCCGCCA
>RFPG01000243.1 GCA_009926245.1 Sphingobacteriia bacterium
AACGTCCCAAGGGATTGGTGGTGGGCGCGAATATCGGCAAAAACAAAGACACCCCCAACGGGGAGGCCGTGAGGGATTATGTAACTTGTGTTGAGGTTCTCCATCCTTGGGTGGATTACTTCACCATCAATCTTAGTTCTCCCAATACACCGGGGCTGCGCGATTTGCAAGAAGCCGGTTTTTTGGACCAATTGTTGGAGACCATCGCCGGTTTGCCTTGCCAAAAGAAGATACGTAGGCCGGTTTGGGTCAAGCTGGCCCCGGACCTGGCCCCGGACGATTGGCAAAGTCTTTGGCCGGTCTTTGCCAAACATCAAGTCGATGGTTTGGTCTTGACCAATACGACGGTGGACCGCAGCCTTTTGGGTGCCCAAGCCGCAGAGGCCGAGACATTGGGGGCCGGTGGCCTGAGTGGGGCTCCCCTCGCCGCCAAATCCGAGGCCATGTTGAAGGCCATGAAGGCCTATGGAACCACCGTCGGTTTCTGCCCATCCCTCGTTTCGGTGGGCGGTGTGATGCGTGGAAGCGATGCTGCCCGGCGCCTGGAATCGGGGGCGCATTTGGTGCAGGTGTATACGGGCCTGGTTTACCGAGGACCGGCCTTGGTGGGAGAATGTGTTACCGCTATGCGGTCTTAGTGCTCAAAGGCATAACGCAAGATATTCGCGCCCATTTGCAGGGCCTGCGTTCGCAGTGTCTCGGGGTCCTTGTGGACCGAGGCATCTTCCCATCCATCACCTAGATCGCATTGGTAAGTATAGAACACGACGATTTTGTTTTCCCAAACCAAGGCCAAGCCCTGGGCTGGTTGACCGTCGTGTTCGTGGATTTTGGGTAGCCCACCGTTCATTCGAAAAGGAGCCCGGTACAAGGGATGATCGGCCCCCACCCGAACCCAGTCCAGTTCTGGAAAAACTTTTTTGAATTCGCTGCGAACGTAGGGGTCCATGCCATAATTATCATCGACATGAAGAAAACCTCCACCGGTTAGGTATTGTCGAAGGTTGCGGGCCTCGGCATCCGTGAACAAAACCCGACCATGCCCCGTCATGTGCAACCAAGGAAAACGAAAAAGGTCAGGGCTCCCCACTTCGGCTACCTCTTCTTGGACCTTGAGGGAAGTGCCCAGGTGGCGGTTGCAGAAACGGGCCAGGTTGGGCAAGGAGCTGGGATTGGCGTACCAGTCACCGCCGCCACCGTAACGCAGTCTTCCCAAAGAGATGGTACCGGCGGTGGAGTTTTGGGCAGCCATGTTGGGGGATTGCGCCTGGGCATGGCCCAAGAGACCCCCACCCATTCCCATCACGATGCACCATAACATCAGAAGCAAACGACTCCCTCGGTGGGTCCAATGGGCCAAGGCGGCGAGGGTGGCCGTTTCGGTGCGCAGTCGGTGGGGGCCCAGGTCCAGGCCTTGGGCTCCGAGCGAAGCCAGGTGGTTGACTTCCTTTTCGCTGAAATCACCTTCGGGTCCCAATACGAGACAGACCGGAGGGTCCGTATCAATTTGTTGAATCGGAATTCGGGGAAGATGGGTGTGGCAGTGGGCCGTCCACAAGGCAAGGGATGGATTTGGTTTCCATTGTTGCAGGGTCTGCGGCTCGGCGAGGAAGGGCTGGTAACATCTTAGGGATTGTTTCATGGCCGATTCAATGATTCGTTGCAGGCGATCGGGTTTCCAGCGGTGGTGTTCGGTCCGTTCGCAGACCAAAGGAAGGATGCGGGTGGCCCCCAATTCGGTGGCTTTTTCGATCAACCATTCCCAGCGGCCTTCGTTGTGCAAAGGGGATACGGCCAATTCCAATGGCAAAGGTGCGGGCACCTCGTGCAGCGTCTGAATTTCAAGAACGGCACCGGTAGGGAGGGCCTTTTGGAGAATGCAGCGGGCCAACCATCCACGGCCGTTGGTCACCAGGACCGCGGCCCCCTCTCGTTCACGGCGCACCCGGACCAAATGCCGGGATTCCTCCGGTTTTAGTTCAAAACTTCCGGCTTGGGGCAAGTCCGGTTCCAGGTACAATTCGGTATTCATGGCCGTTTAACCTCGGGCAAATTACGGCGTATCCAGTCCAAACGCGAATCCACGTCCAGGAGGGTCGGTGGAATCCATTGAACCGCTTCGCAACGCCTGAACCAGGTCAATTGACGGCGGGCATAATTGCGGGTATGCTGCCGAATCAGATCAAGGCAGGTCCCCCTCGATACCTGGCCTTGCCAATAGGCCGGCCATTCGGCGTACCCCGGGCTTTTGAGAGCCTTGTAATCGGCGTAGGGGTAGAGGGCCTGGGCCTCCGATTCGAGACCGGCCCCGTCCATGGACTCGACGCGTTGATTGATTTGATCGTAAAGTCGCGCACGATCGGGTTGGAGTCCGAACCAATGGCAATCAAAGTCTCGCTTCTTGGCCGAACGGGTCCAAAGGTCGGTGACCGGTCGGCCCTCCGTATCCATGATTTCCAAGGCCCGAATCAGGCGTTGGTGGTTCTGCATATCGGCGCGGGCCGCATAGGCAGGGTCCCTTTGGCGGACCGCCGTTTGGAGAGCGGCCAAACCCTGCTGTTCCCACAAGGTTTGCCAATGCCTGCGTCGATCGGGTTGCTCTTGGCCCAGGGCGTCAAAGCCTTCAACCAAGGCTCGAATAAAAAGGCCTGCACCTCCACAAACGACCACCGTGGAATGACGAGCCCACAAGGTGGGAAGCAGGGCCAGGGCTTCGCTCTCGAAGCTCCCGGCGTTCAGATGTTGGGCGACCGAACGATCGCCCACAAAAAAATGGGGAACACCCTCTTGTTCAGCAAGCGTAGGAGCCGCCGAGCCCA
>RFPG01000244.1 GCA_009926245.1 Sphingobacteriia bacterium
CATAACCGCTTCGCTCAGGGTGGGGTGGGGGTGCACGGTTTTGATGAGTTCATGGCCAGTGCTTTCGAGCTTGCGCGCCAAAACCAATTCAGCGATCATTTCCGTAACATTCGCCCCAATCATGTGTGCGCCTAGAATTTCCCCGTATTTGGCATCAAAAATCAGTTTAACGAAGCCGTCTTTGTGCCCAGAGGCGCTGGCTTTGCCGGAGGCGCTGAAGGGGAATTTCCCGATTTTTAGCTCGTAACCTGCTTCTTTGGCCGCCTTCTCGGTCATGCCAACGCTGGCAATTTCGGGCTGACAATAGGTACAGCCGGGAATATTTCCGTAATCGAGGGGTTCGGGATGATGCCCGGCGATTTTCTCAACGCAGATGATTCCTTCCGCCGAAGCAACGTGGGCCAAGGCGGGCCCTTTGACCACATCCCCAATGGCGTAGTAGCCGGGTGTGGTGGTTTTGTAAAAATCATCCACTTTGATTTTGCCTTTGTCCAAGGCAATACCACAAGCCTCGAGTCCCATGTTTTCGATGTTGGGAACAATGCCTGCAGCGCTGAGCACCACCTCGGCTTCCAGGATCTGGACACCGGTGGGGGTTTTGACCTGGACTTTGCAGAGCGGACCGGAGGTATCCACCGATTCAACGGCCGAATTGGTCAGGATTTGCATGCCCATTTTCTTGTAGGACTTTTCGAGGGCCTTGGAGACTTCTTCGTCCTCTACCGGGACCAGGTTCGGCAGGTATTCAACAATGGTCACCTGGGTGCCCATGGATTGGTACACATAGGCAAATTCAACGCCAATGGCACCGGAACCAACCACCAGCAAGGAGGCGGGTTGTTTTTCGAGGCTCATCGCTTTGCGGTATTCGATGACCTTTTTGCCGTCGATGGGCAGATTGGGCAAGGCCCGTGCTCTGGCGCCGGTTGCCACAATAATGTGAGGGGCTGTGAGGGTCAGAGTTTGGCCATCGGCCTGGGCCACGCTGACCTTGCCGCCGGGCTGCAGGGTCGCTTGACCCATGTGCACGTCAATTTTATTTTTTTTCATCAAAAAGGCAACCCCCTTGCTCATCCCATCGGCGACACCCCGGCTGCGCTGGATGACTTTTTCGAATCCGGCTTTGGCATCGCTGACTTGGATGCCGTAATCGGCAGCGTGTTTGATGTAATCAAAGACTTGGGCGCTCTTGAGTAGGGCCTTGGTGGGGATGCAGCCCCAGTTCAGGCAGATCCCACCGAGGGCTTCCCGTTCGACAACAGCCGTTTTGAGGCCAAGCTGGGAGGCCCGGATCGCGGCAACATAACCGCCGGGACCGCCTCCGACAACAACAAGATCGTAATTCATGGGAAAGAAGGTTTTGGGTGCGCCAAGATACGGCCCTATCGAATTAGGCCCAAACGCCTCAGGGTCGCATTGTCAAGGCAGTCATCGCGCCTTACGCGGCTGCTGTTCAGGCCAAAAAGCCAGCATTGATGATCCCCCAGGGTGGAGGGGGCCTGCGTTGCCTTCGGCTGGACCGTATGCTGGACCATCAGGGGACCCAGGCTTTGCATTTCGGCCCAGGCAGCGGCCTCTTTGAGGACCGGAAACCCTCTCCACTCGTCCAAATGGCCTCTTTTTTGGAGATATTGGATTTTGTTGGAACGGTAACCGCTTTGGCGACCCAGCACTTGGATAAGGCGGCCTTGATCTTGGGCCAACAATTGCAGGACCACGGTTTGATGGGGGTTGCTTTGGAGGTTATCCAAGGTTTTGGTTCCTTGGTAGACCGCAATCAGGAATTGCTTGGGCTCCATGCTGACCGGTGTTACATAGGTGCAGCAATTCATGTTATAGCCACCATTGGAATCGGTGGTTAGCAGGGAATACACCGGTACGGCCGGGAGGTTCCAGAATCGACGCATGTTATGGCTTGTTTGAATTCCCGTGCAATCGGTTCAAAAACAGTTCGGCTCTCTCCAAAAGGATCTGCTGCTGCGAAGGGTCTTTTCGATCCCATTGCCGGATCATCATGGCCGAGCGGGGGTTACGCAAAAAGAATTCTCGATGGGTCGACATGAATCGCCAATACAGGGCATCCCAGGGCTCGGTCCAGGATGAATCGGCCCGGAAGTTGCTCATTTTGAGGATATAATTGCTGGAGCTCAGGTAGGGCTTGGTGGACATGAGACCCCCATCTGCAAATTGACCCATCCCGTAAACATTGGGCACCATCACCCAATCGTAGGCGTCGATGTACATTTCCATAAACCAACGGTAGACGGCGTCCGGATGAATTTCGCAGAGTAACATAAAATTACTTAGAACCATCAGGCGTTCAATATGGTGGTTGTAGGCGTTTTGTAACAAAGAACGAATGCTGTGGTCTATGGGTTCGATTCCGGTGCTTGCATTGTAAAACGAAGGCGGCATGGCTCGCTCAAATCCCCAAAAATTGCGGGTTCGTTGCTTGGAGCCGGCGTGCTGGTAAACCCCGTGGATGAATTCACGCCAGCCCAAGATTTGCCGAACCCAACCTTCGATGCTGGGGAGGGAGGTTTGGTGGCGTTGGGCGTGGTCCAAGCTTTGTCGGAGCACGTCTTCGGTGCTTAGGAGTCCGTTGTTGAGCAATGGGGAGATGGCCGAGTGATGCAGGAGGCGATGGCGATGGTCCAGAGCGTCTTCGTAGGGGCCAAAGTCTTTGAATCGTTCTTGGAGAAAGGATTTTAACCAGATTTGGGCATCGTTTCGGGTGATGGGCCAGGTCCAATCCCCTTTTTCGGCACCGGGGGCGTTGGGGTAGTGCTGACGGGTGTATTGAGTCGCTTCTTCC
>RFPG01000245.1 GCA_009926245.1 Sphingobacteriia bacterium
GGTATCCAAACCCACCACATCGCAGGTCCGGAAAGTGGCGGATTTGGGACGACCAATCAAGGGGCCGGTGAGTTGATCCACCGCGGTGATATCCAGATCCAGGCTGTCCATGCTATGCAGCAGGGCCATAATTCCAAAAACGCCGACGCGGTTAGCGATAAACGCAGGGCTGTCTTTGGCTTGGACGGCTACTTTACCCAGTCTTTGCCGTCCAAAATGAAGAAGAAATTCCACCCATTTTGGATCGGTATCCGGACCGGGAATCACCTCAAGTAATTTGAGGTAACGCGGAGGGTTAAAAAAATGAGTCCCGCAAAAGTTCCGGCGGAAATCCTCGGAGCGCCCTTGGCATAGGTCGGAAACAGGAATCCCAGACGTATTGGTGCTAATTAATGAACCGGGTTTACGGTGATTTTCGATCCGGCAGTAAAGATCTTGTTTGGGTTCCAGCTGTTCGATGATGGCTTCGATGATCCAATCACAATCCGCCACCCGATGAAGGTCGTCTCTGAAGTTTCCGGTCCGAATTCGGGACCTTAGGGAATCCTCGTACAACGGCGATGGTTTGGAGGCCACGGCCGTTGCCAAAGCTTTGTTTACCAGCGTATTGGATTCTTTGGAAGGGTCCGGATCTGGGATATCCAAGAGGAGGACGTCCATGCCGCAATTGGCAAAGTGACAAGCCAACCTGGAGCCCATAATTCCGGAACCCAGGACAGCAACTTTATGGAGATTTCGATTCATAACACGAGGTGGATGGTAGCGGTTCTTTAGACTTCGACGTTGCTGGGATGGGTGGACGTTTGAAGAGAGGCTTTCCCCATTAATTGAGCCGGCGATAGGGAACCGATGAGTCCATTGATGGTGTCCACACATTCAAAGAAAACCGCCAGCTTGGCATCTCCCAGACGATTCCGCACCAAGCGGTTGAAATGCCTGACCCGTTCTTTGGCCAATTCGCGGGCGGCGATGCCTTGGGGGGTGAGCCGTACCATGACTTGGCGGCGGTCTTGGCCGGGAATCCGGTACCGTTCAATCAGGCCATCGTTCTCCAATTTGTTCAGGGTCCGGGTCGTGGACGAGGGTTCCATGCCCAGTTTGGGAGCCACTTGGGTGACCGGTAAGCCTTCGGCTTCGATGTGGAGAAGAAGGTAGGCCGATGAAACCGATAGACCGTAGCTTTCGGCCTCAAAATGATACATACGAGCGATGTTCAGCCAAGTCAGTCGGGTATCAAAGCAAACGGTCCGTTTGGATTTTCCAGAGGGATTGTTCGAGGTAAGCATACCCAAAATTAAGACTAAATAGTATGCAAGCATATCTTGTGCAAGCATAAAAAATTAGTTTTCAAAAAAAAACCCGGACAAGCCGGGTTGTTAGGATTCAAACGATTTGTTCTACGAAGTGTACAGGGCGTCGTGTTCCTTTTGGAATTTGCTCACTATAAACTTCCGTTTGAGCTTCATGGTGGGGGTTAATTCTCCACTTTCAACGGTCCAGGTCACGGGTAGAAGGGTGAACTTTTTGACCTGTTATTAACGCCGAAGGGTGTTTTTGGTTCTCGCCGCAGACCATCAATTGTTCGATGTAAATGGACTCTTTGAACTTGTTTTCCATGGCCTGTGGGGCGATGTATTTGCCCCCGGAGGTTTTGAAAATTTCCTTTTTGCGATCCGTGATTTTGAGGTTCCCTTGCGCTGTCAAGGTTCCGATATCGCCGGTATGGAACCATCCATCGGGGTCGATCACCTCTCGTGTGAGGGCTTCGTCTTTGTAATAACCTTGCATGATATTGGTCCCTTTGCACAGGATCTCACCGTCTTCGGCAATCCGCAGTTCCACGCTGTCAAGAACCGGTCCAACGGTGCCAAATTCCACCTGACCCGTTGCCAAATAATTAACGGCGATGACCGGGGAAGTTTCGGTGAGTCCGTACCCTTCCAAAACCGGAATTTTGGCTGCCCAAAAAACCCGAGCCAGACGAGGTTGCAAAGCTGCAGCCCCACTCACGATGGCCTGGACATTTCCGCCCAATGCTTCGCGCCATTTACTAAAGATAAGTTTATTGGCCCATTTGAGTTGGGTCTCGTACCACCAGCCGTTGGCTCCTTTGAATTCGTAACGCAATCCCAAATCAAGGGCCCAAAAGAAAAGCTTGCGCTTCAGGCCCGTCAGCTCCATTCCTTTTGCGACGATTTTGTCGTAGACTTTCTCGAGAAGTCGCGGTACGGTCGAAAAGACTTGGGGTTTGATTTCTTTGAGATTGTCACCAATGGTTTCCATGCTTTCGGCATAATGGATTCCAATGGAACTGTACATCATCATGTACGTGAGCATGCGCTCGTAGATATGATTGAGGGGGAGAAAGCTCAAGCTCTTGTCACCTGCCTTGCAGGGGAACCCTTACGGCTGCCTCCAACAGATTGCTCATAATGTTATAATGGGATAACATCACGCCCTTGGGAAAGCCTGTGGTGCCCGACGTATAAATGATGGTGGCCGTGTCCTCCTTTTGGATGGCGGCACGGCGATTCGCGAGTTCCTGATTTAGGTCCGGTCGTGCTGCGGCTTTGATATCCGACCAATGTTGAGCGCCGGGAACGCGATTAAAGGTATAGACCCCGGCAATATGGGGAAATTCTCGGGCGATGGGTGCGATTCTCTCGTAGAGGTTGGCATCCGAAACCATGACCCAGCGTACCTCGGCATGCTCCAGAATATATCGGTAATCCTGGTCGGTGATGGTCGGGTACAAGGGGACGTGCACGCCGCCCACTTGCAACATGCCCAAATCCAAAAAATTCCATTCGGGTCG
>RFPG01000246.1 GCA_009926245.1 Sphingobacteriia bacterium
GACAGGTTCAATGGGTATGATCTCAGCCCCCGATTCGTTGATGGAGGCACCCCGTGATGCGGCAAAATTAGAACAAATTCGTAATTTCTTGCTCCTTTCAGGGGGTAACTTTGCCCCCTTAGAAGCCGACTTTAGGAAACCGTAACGAGACCCCCCCTTTCATGATTGGAATGTTTAACAAGGTGATCCAAAATTTTTTTGGAAACAAATCCGATAGAGATATCAAAGCCCTGCTGCCCAGGGTTCAAGAAATAAACCGGTACGGCGAATCGCTGACCGCCTTGAGCAACGACGAATTGCGTGCCAAGACCACGGAGTTCAAGGAGCGGATCGCCCAAGGGCTGGATACTTTGAACCAACAACTGGAGGCCCTCAAGGCCCAGCCCGGTGCGGAGGAAGGGGCCGAGGAACAGGCCACCCGCTTTGAGGCCTACGATCAGACGATCAAGGAGCGGGACAAGGCGTTGGAAGAGATTCTGGACCAAATTCTACCCGAGGCCTTTGCGGTGGTCAAAGAAACGGCGCGTCGTTTCAGCCAAAACGAGGAACTGCGCGTGACGGCTACCGCTCACGATCGGGATTTGGCCGCTCAGTCCAAAGATTTTATTCGTATCGAAGGTGCCGAAGCGGTTTACAAAAACCGTTGGACGGCTGCCGGGGCCGAGGTGATCTGGAACATGGTTCATTACGATGTGCAGTTGTTGGGAGGGATGGTTTTGCACAGTGGAAAAATCGCCGAGATGTCGACCGGCGAAGGCAAAACCTTGGTGTCGACCCTGCCAGCCTACCTCAACGCATTGACTGGCTTGGGTGTGCATATTGTTACAGTCAACGATTATTTGGCCCGTCGTGACTCGGAATGGAACGGCCCGATTTTTGAATTTCATGGATTGCGGGTTGATTGCATCGACCGCCATCGTCCCAATTCGGAGGCCCGAAGGCAGGCTTACCGGGCGGATATTACCTACGGGACCAACAACGAATTTGGTTTCGATTATTTGAGGGATAACATGGCCCACGCGGTCGAAGACCTGGTTCAGCGCAAGCATCATTACGCGATGGTGGATGAGGTGGATTCGGTTTTGATTGACGATGCGCGTACGCCTTTGATCATATCGGGTCCGGTACCTCGGGGCGATCATCACGAATTCCACCAACTCAAACCCCGGATTGAATCCCTGGTCGAGTCGCAGCGTCGTTATTTGAATACCGCTTTGGCCGATGCGCGCCGCCTGTTTGGGGAGAACAAGCTTGAAGAAGCGGGCTTGCCTTTGTTCAGGGCGTACCGTGGTTTGCCCAAGAACAAGGCGTTGATTAAGTTCTTGAGCGAACCCGGTGTCAAAGCCCTTTTGCTCAAAACCGAGTCCTATTATTTGCAGGATCAGCAAAAGGAAATGCCCAAGGCCGATGCCGAATTGTTTTTTGTTATTGACGAAAAAAACAATTCCATTGAATTAACCGACAAAGGCATTGAGCATATCACATCCCGCGGTGAAGATCCGAATTTCTTTGTGTTACCGGATGTGGGTGCGATGATAGCGGATATCGAAAAGTCCAATTTGGAGGCTTCCGAAAAGGCCGAGCAAAAAACGGTTTTGATGCAGGATTTTCAAATCAAATCCGAGCGGATTCATACCATCAATCAGTTGCTCAAGGCGTATTGCCTTTTTGAAAGGGATGTGGAATACATCGTGGACCAGAACAAGGTCAAAATTGTGGATGAGCAAACAGGACGTGTTTTGGACGGGCGTCGCTATTCCGATGGATTGCATCAAGCTATTGAGGCCAAAGAAAATGTGAAGGTGGAAGCGGCCACCCAAACCTTTGCGACGGTGACCCTGCAAAACTTCTTTCGAATGTACCACAAATTAGCGGGGATGACCGGGACGGCCGAAACAGAGGCGGGGGAATTGTGGGAGATTTACAAGTTGGATGTGGTTGTGGTGCCGACCCACCGCCCGATTGTGCGCAAGGACGAGGAGGATTTGGTTTACAAGACCAAGCGGGAAAAGTACGCGGCTATCATTGATCAGGTAGCGACGTTGGTAGAGGCGGGCCGCCCTGTTTTGGTGGGTACCACTTCGGTAGAAACCTCGGAATTGTTAAGTCGAATGATGACATTGCGCAAGCTCAAGCACAATGTTTTGAATGCCAAGCAGCATCAGCGCGAAGCCGAAATTGTGGCCGAAGCGGGTCGCCCCGGCACCGTGACCATTGCCACCAACATGGCCGGTCGTGGTACGGACATCAAACTGGGCCCCGGGGTGCAGGAAGCGGGTGGTTTGGCGATTATCGGAACGGAGCGTCACGAATCACGGCGGGTGGACCGGCAGCTGAGGGGTCGTGCAGGTCGTCAGGGGGATCCGGGTTCGTCCATTTTCTTTGTTTCGCTGGAGGATGATTTGATGCGGCTCTTTGGTTCCGAAAGGATTTCGAATATCATGGATCGTTTTGGATACAAAGAGGGCGAAGTGATCCAACATTCGATGATCACCAAATCGATTGAGCGGGCTCAGAAAAAAGTAGAGGAAAACAACTTTGGCATTCGCAAGCGTTTGTTGGAATACGATGATGTCATGAACAAACAAAGAACTGTTGTTTACAAGCGCAGACGCAATGCATTGATAGGCGATAGAATTGGTTTAGACATTCAAAACATGTTATCTGAATGGTGTGACGACAAAGTCTTTACAGCCAAACAAGGCGATCAATACGAAGCATTAAAACTTGAATTGGCCATGTCATTTGCTGCAGAATTGCCATTTGATGAAGAGACCTTTAAAGCCAACA
>RFPG01000247.1 GCA_009926245.1 Sphingobacteriia bacterium
GGACGAGCCCTGACCATGAAGATCGGCGCGTAACAAATTCAGCAGGCCGCTGACAACGCGGTGTTCTTCTTGGAGCGAACCGTCGGAAATCAGGTGGTGCTCAAAGGCGCCCACCCGGTCCGCGGGCAATTCATCAAAAACATACAATAGAAGTTGTTCCTGGAGGGTCGTGTTTTCGTTCATAGGCTGTTTTGTTCCTATTAACGAAGCATGCGTCGTTTTCTTATTCAAAAAATAAAACCCTCCTCACGCATCCTCCTCATGCACCACTCCCCAAGACGGATCGTGCCGGATCTCGCCCAACCCGGGCCGAGCCGGATCACGCCCAAATCGCGCCGGACCACGCCCAACCCGGGCCGAGCCGGATCACGCCCAACCCGCGCCGCGCCAGCCCCCTTTAGAGGTTGATCCCCTTCTGGTGAATGAGTTTGCGCAGATTGCTGAGGGCGTAGCGCATCCGGCCCAAAGCCGTATTGATGCTGACCCCGGTGGCATCGGCGATCTCCTTGAAGCTCAAATCCCCGTAAATCCGCATAATGAGGACCTCCCGTTGTTCTTCGGGCAGGCGGGCGACCAATTGCTTGACCTTGGCCAGGCTTTGCTTCTGCATCAACTTGTCCTCGGCATGCAGCTCGGTATCGCTCATGCGGGCCAGGGGATCCCAATCATCATCCGCGCGCACCAAAGGCATGCGGCTGTTCCGACGAAAATGGTCAATGCAGAGGTTGTGGGCAATGCGCAGAATCCAGGGCAAAAACTTGCCTTCTTCGTTGTAGCGACCGGCCTGAAGGGTCTGCATCGCCTTTACAAACGTGTCCTGGAACAAATCCTCGGCCAGTTCCTGATGCCGGACCAGCTGGTAAATAGTGGTGAAAATGCGGGTTTTGTGGCGGTGCATTAACACCGACATCGCGGCCTGATGGCCTGAAACATAGCGCCGAATCAGCTCCTGATCGCTAACGCCCATGACTTGTGAAGACATAGAGAGGGGTTTAGGTTAGCGTAGAGTCTGTTCCGATAGGCGCAATGGGTTTTATAGGATGTTGTTGGAGACGAAGTTAAACTGATTTTTTCGAATTCCAAGGCCTTGGGTGGTTTTTGTTTTGGTGGCTTCGTCCGCACCTTTGCAATCGCCTTTGCAGGACTCGCCCTGCACGGGTTGGACCATGCCCGCCAAAACCCCTGCCAAAACGCCCAAAACCAGCGCAAAGACGCCCGATACCCTAACAACACCCCCGGACCGCGGCGGGATCGAAATCCGCAACGCCCGCATGCACAACCTGCGCGGTATCGATGTCGTTCTGCCCCGGCACCAATTGGTGGTGGTCACCGGCTTGTCGGGTTCGGGCAAATCCAGTTTGATCTTTGATACCCTCTATGCCGAAGGGCAGCGCCGCTACGTGGAGAGCCTTTCGTCCTATGCCCGGCAATTTCTTCAACGAATGCCCAAGCCCGAAGTGGACGATATCCGGGGCCTGAGCCCGGCCATGGCCATTGACCAGCATCACTTATCCCGCAATCCCCGCTCCACGGTGGGGACCACCACCGAGATCTACGATTATTTCCGTTTGCTCTTTGCCCGCTGCGGGCATACCCTGGACCCCCAAAGCGGGGAGGAAGTAAGGGCCTACAATACCGAAGACCTCCTCAAGGAGCTCCGTCAAAAACGCCTCGAAACCGCCGAAGCGGGCGCCGAATTGTTGGTGCTCTGTCCACTGCCTGCTGTCGAGCAGGCCCGCCATGATCACCCCGGCCTGCAGGCCTATTTGGAGGAATTGCTGCAGAGGGGCTATACCCGGCTTTGGTCCGAAGGGACCCTGCTGCGCTTGGAATCCCTTTTGGAACCCAAAACGCGCTCGGCCCCCAAAATCCCAACTGCCCTGCATTTGGTCCTGGATCGGATTGTTTGGGATCCAATCACCGCCCAAAGCCCCTCCAAAAACCCTTCCAAAAGCGCCTCCAAAAGCGCCTCCCAAAGCGGCCCATCCGAGGCGGATTTTCCGGAATCCAGGCTGTCCGAAGCCATCGAACAGGCCTGGGTTGAAGGAGACGGGGAGGCCTGCCTGGTTTGGAACGGGTCCTACCGCTCGTACAGTCGCCGTTTTGAATCAGGAGGAAAAACTTTTGAGCCACCCTCGCTGGCCCTTTTCAATTTCTCAGGACCTTACGGAGCCTGTCCGCGCTGCGAAGGTTTTGGATCCATCCTGGGCATCGACCCGGACCTGGTAATCCCCGACAAAAGACGGAGCATCTACGACGGGGCCATTGCGCCCTGGAAAGGCGAAAAAATGAGTGAGTGGAACGAGGCGCTCATTGCTTCGGCCGCCAAATTCCGGTTTCCGATTCACAAACCCTACCAAGACCTAAGCGATGAATTCAAGGATTTGTTATGGAAAGGCAACAAGCACTTTGAGGGGCTGGATACTTTCTTTCGAATGCTCGAAGAAAATACCTACAAAATTCAGTATCGTGTTATGTTATCCAGGTACCGGGGCAAAACAACTTGTCCCGACTGCAAGGGAACGCGATTGCGCAAAGACGCCGCCTGGGTTCACCTTTTGGGCCAAGACGGGAGCACCTGGAACTTGCATCAATTGCTGACCAAACCGGCGGGGGATTTGTTGCAATTAATGCGGGATTTTCGGATTCAAGACCAGGACGCTGAAGCCGCCCGAAGGCCGCTGGAGGAGATTGTGCGGCGGCTGGGTTACCTCTGCGATCTGGGGCTGGAATACCTGAGCATGCACCGCCTGAGCAACAGCCTTTCGGGCGGCGAGGCGCAACG
>RFPG01000248.1 GCA_009926245.1 Sphingobacteriia bacterium
GACCCTTTAGTTTCCTGAACTGTCTTTGAGGCAGCGAACCGAAAAACCAAATTCGGGGGCATTGGGTGCCACGACAAGTTCGGAAGAAAAGTTCCAAAGTCGACGATCCAACAGGGAGTTGCCACCACCTGGAAATCCGGTGGTCGTGGTCCAAAAATAGGTTCCAATGCCCTGGTTGTAATAATTCGCATCGGTGCCGCGATATCCTGCACCCAAAGCCCCAAAACATGAACCGTTAGTGGCCCCGGTATTGGGACTGTTCCATAACAAAAGGCTCTTCATCTCACCCCCTGCCGTAGCACTCACCGCCCCGTTGAAAACTGCGGAACCACCGATCGCGTTGGGATCCAAGAAGGTGGCTAAGACATCAAATTCTGCACTGCTTGGAACATGCCAACCGGTCGGACAAAGACCGCGGGGATCGATCACAGCAAAGGCATTGTAAAGTAAGCCGTAGGTTGTTTCGTTCGACGAGAGGTTGTCATAAACAGCATAGTAACCTACGGGAACCTGGTTGGAGGACCAAGCCGTGATGGGGTCCCCGTTGCTATATTGAACCGATCGAAGGTTGCTGGCCATCCAGCATTGATTGCCAATTTTCACGGTACCGTAGACACGGCCCCCTAAGTCTGTTACCGTGGGGCTACCTGGGCAGGCGTTCGCTTGACAACCCGGTGGAGGAGGTGGTGCATCGGTGGTAAAAGAAACCAAGTTGCCGTAAGACGTTCCGATCGCGTTCGTCGCGTAGGCCCTAACATTGTACGTCGTATTGGGCGTTAGGTTGAGCAGCGCGCTTGAAAAAGAACCCATTCCGGTTCCGTTCATGGTATACGGTTGATTTAAATCAGGCAAAGGAACGGTTCCGTACGCAACGCCTCTTTGGACCACCGGTGACCCACCGTCCGAAACAACTTGACCACCTCCGCTCGCTGTGTTCGTTGTAATACTAACCAAGGACTGTGTTGTTACGGTTGGGGCCTCCAGGGAATCGCCACCACCGCCTCCGCCTCCGGTCCCCGTCAGGTCCTGTATGCATCGTACCGAGCGTCCTTGACGCAGGTTGCCCGAATTCCGAACCACCGAGGCATTGTCATCGTAGAGATAGCGAAACCAAACCCGAGAAGAACCATCGGGCGTTGAAGTCCAATAGGTACCCCCGTCTGATTTGGCCCCAAACACTCCGCTTTCGGAACGGAATCCTCCAGGGACTGCTCCAAAACCGCTAACATTGGTCGCGCCCACATTGGGGCTGTTCCACAATTCCACAGATTTGAGGGCTCCTCCAGCGGTGGCCGATTCGGTACCGGAGTTGGCTGAATTCGACGATGGGTCCAAGGATTTGACCATTTGCCCCCATTCCGCATCGGTTGGGATATGCCAACCCGTTGGACAAAGACCCCTCGCGTCGACGGCAGCGTATCCATTGTACAAGTACCCGAAATCACCTTTGTTTCCCAATTGATTATCGTACAATGAAAAGGAACCCTGGTTCACCGATGTCCAATAATTGGAGGAAGGATCCGAACCCAAACCGTCCCCGTTACGGAACTTGGTTACTTTGAGGTTGTTTCTGGTCCAACAACGACCTCCAATCAGAACAGTATTGTAAACCTGCCCATCGACGTCGGTGACCGTTGGAGAACCGGGACAAAACTCAAAAACCGGGGGATTGGGGGCCAAATCCTTGCGACAACTGGTCATGAAAACGATGCCCAGACCCCAAATCAAGATGGAAAATCGAGTTTTTTGGCTCACAAGAAGACGCAAAATAAATTAAACAACGAATGAACCCCTGTTTGGTTTACATCAATGGCCTTAAAAATCCCTTAAAGCCGTTAGGCTTAACCCTTATTGGACTCGAAATCCCAAAAACCAGGTCCTTGGTGTGGAGGGCCCGTAGATAAAGTTGCTGTCCCTACCCGGACCCCGGTCGAATTCCATTTGGTAACGGTTCAACAGGTTTTTGAACCCCGCAAAAAACTCAAAACCCGGATGGATTCCCTTGAACTTGCATTTTTTGGTCCACTGACCGTTCCACTCCACCATGGTGGGGGATCGAAAAATTTGGTCGTTGGGATTGGACTCGGAGCCTCCAAATCGAGGGACCGACATGGGGCCTGTAAGCAACAGATGGAGATTCAGCGTCCACCCTCGTTTGGACCACCAGGTGCCTTGGCTGTACCCATAAAAATGGGGGGTGCGCATAAAGAGGCGGGTGGTCGGAACTTCGGATAAAACTTGAACAGGGACATCCCAACGATTGAATTGCCAAGTCCAGGACGACTCCCATTGGAATCGCCTTCCCCATTGGGCCCGGCCCTCGACGCTGATACCCCCTACGGTTGCGCCGTTGCCGTTGCGCTTGAGAAGTTGTTCGCCCCAAGGATCCGAACCAATGTTTTCCAAAACAAAAGCGTCGTTCAAACGGGTTCCAAACCCTTCCAAATCAAATCCGTAAACCCATCCTGCGGTGGCTTTTTCGTAACCCAACGAGGTATGAAAACTATGGGAATATTCAGCGCGTAATCGCGGGTCAAGAGTAACACGGGATACCCCACCCCCAGCAAAGGCGGTATGCAAATCCGTGTCAAAGGCTTGAGGGGCCCGAAAACCCGAAGCATACCCAAGACGCCATTGCCAGCCGTTTTCTTTTTTAAATAACAAGGCCCATCGAGGACTCCAAACCGGTTGTTTTAACATCGAATGGATGTCCATCCGCAAACCACTCAGCAAGCGCCATCGAGAATGGATAAACCATTC
>RFPG01000249.1 GCA_009926245.1 Sphingobacteriia bacterium
GTGTATATGCGGGAGCATATTTTGGCAGGGATGATTTTGAAACGAAAGGACCTTTTGAAGATTGTCAAGGGTTGATGGAAGACATGGATACCTTCAATTATGCGGAACGAGATGGGTTTAAATTAAGAATGGATCCTGATTATGTAACCCCTGAAGATTATACCCGATATACCACACTTAATCTCAAAAAGAACTTGTACGCCCACGTTCATTTCCTTACCGAGCTAAACCCTGCGCGCAATTGGATGAATGCTGAGAGCCTAAAACAAGTTTCTGGGTATATTGCCGACCATTTCGCCGAGTACGGGCTTCCGGTACACCGACAGACTTGGATGGCAGATGGTCGTGAATACGATAACGTAGTGGCGCGTTATACCAGCCCGCGTCCTTTGGAGGGGAATGAAGCCCGTCCGCTATTGGTGGTGGGTGCGCATTACGATGTAGCGGGAGACCAACCGGGGGCGGATGATAACGCGAGTGCGGTGGCGGGTTTGTTGGAAACAGCCCGGCTTTTGGCCGAATTGAAGCCGGATTTGGCTTACGATATCGAGTTGGTGGGGTATTGTCTGGAGGAGCCCCCGTTTTTTGGGGGTTCGGACATGGGCAGTTATGTGCATGCCAAATCATTGCACGATGCAGGCATTCCTGTCAAGGGCATGATTTGTTACGAAATGATTGGCTATTATTCCGATGAACCTGGATCCCAGCCGGTGCCCGATCCTTCCCTGGTAGGACTGGTACCTACGGTTGGAAATTTTATTGGAGTCATTGGCCGGCCCGAAAACGGGGAATTCAACCAGGCCTTTTACCAAGCCATGGCAAAGGATTCTGAAATTGAGGTGGTGGGCATTGGCCTGCCCGATCAGCATTTTCCTTCGGCCTTGAGCGGTTTGGTCGGGATGTCGGACCAAAGGAACTACTGGAAATTTGGATACCCGGCCTTGATGATTAACGATACGTCCTTTGTTAGGAATCCCCATTACCATCAGGTAACAGACACCATGGATACCCTCGATTTTGATCGGTTGACCCAGGCTGTCAATAGTGCGTATCGTGGCATTGTTGGGCTGCCATCCTGACGATTGAATTTTAGAAAACCACTTAACACGCACGAAATCAACTAATTAAATGGAATTTGTCAGGTTTTTCAGCCAAATTGACAACGGACATTCTGTCAGTTTCCTATCAATTTTTGATGAGCTCCAAACAAAATGTAAAACATTTTGTACGCGCGTACGTGTAAGGGATTGACCCAACTTGACCAAGCCTTGGCACGGTCTTTGCAGGATAGCCAACATCGCTGCAGACGATGATCACCCGCTTCTCTCTTTTCATCCTTTAACCTTTTAATCCACTCCGCTATGATCGAAAATTCAGCCAACTCCGCCGCCAACCCCACCTCCGATGCCTCCTATGTTTTCAATGTCTTGATTCTGGACGAAAGCGGGTCCATGGGATCCATCGCCTCTGCAGCCAAGGAAGTCTTTGAGGGCTACCTGCATCGCTTGATTCAGGAGCAGCAGGATATTCCCGACCTCACGCAATACATCAACATGTGGACTTTTGGGAAGCCCTATGTCAACGAGAATATTCCCCTCGTGAAGATCCGTTCTTGGGATAAGGTATTCCCGGAATACTCCCCATCGGGAAATACCCCCATGTTTGATGCGATCGGGATGTCCATCCACAAGCTCAAGGAATCCCTGCGCATTCTGGACCTGCAGAAGGAGCAATACCAGGTCAAGGTCTTTATTGTATCCGACGGAGCGGAGAACGCCAGCCGTGAATACAAAGCAAGTCAGATTGGGGCCCTCATTCGTAGTTTGATCGCCGAAGGCTGGGCCTTTGACTACTACGGAACCGACCATGATATCACCAGCATGGCCGATACCCTGAATATCGAGACCAACCGCCGGGTGATGTTCCAAAAGTCCAAATCCGGCATGGAAAGCGCCCGCGATCAATACATGGCCGAAATCATGAAGGAGAAGATGTCCTTCATGGAAAGCCGGCGCAGCGACTCCAGCAAAAAATAGGATAACGACGAGCGCAAGGTATAGGGACTTGCCTCGGCCTTAGCCTGCCTGGGCCTCAGCCTGCCTCGTGTCCAATCCTCCCCCCGGGTTCCACCGCGTTCCCGGGGGGTTTTCATTTTAGAGGCTTTATTTCTGATTTTTTTAGGATTTTACCTATGACACTAAATTTGGGCTAATTCGAATTCATGAGTGATGCCCAGATTTCTGATTTGATTGATTGTCCCAAACTCTGGTTAGAGCCACTATTGGTTAATAAACTAACCCAAGGCCAACATCAAATTTCACTTCAATTATTAGGCTTAGATACCAAGGGAAGTTCATTCGTGGTTTATTTAAGGCAGAATTTAAGAAAAGGCATGTCATTTGACTTTTCATGCGGAATACGTCTAGTAACAAATGGACAATATCCGATACACTTGAGAAGGTATAACGGCCCTAGTCATAATCACTACAATCAAATTGAAAAGAAGCGTATAGGTTATCAATGCCACATTCATATGGCAACGAATAGGTACTTTGATGCAGGCCTTAAACCTGAGGGTTACGCGGAAGCCACGCAACGTTTCAGAAGTCTTGATTCTGCTTTTTCGTGCCTCGTTAGTGATTGTAATATAAAGAAATCTAACGAGTTAGTCTTTTTGATAAAGGATTTATTATATTTGTAATTATGGAACTAACGCTGGATTTATTGGAAAGTCTTATGAGTAAGAATTTAGGCTATTTG
>RFPG01000250.1 GCA_009926245.1 Sphingobacteriia bacterium
TTCGTCCGGCTGTAATTGTGCCATAATTTAAAATTTTTGGAGATAGGGGTTGTCGGAAAACTGCCGACGTAGTTCTTTCAAATCCCGGCGCAGCGATGCATCCACACGGAGGTCACCACTTTGCATCACATAACCACCCAGGAGGTCGGGATCCTGGGTGTAGGCAAATTCAACACCATCGCCCAAGGCGTTGCGCAATTGTTGTTCCAAATCCTTTCGGTTGCCATCATCCATCACCCGGGCCGAGGTAACGCGTACGCGCACGGTGCCTTTTTGTTGTTCAAACAGTTCCACAAAAGCTTGGGCGATTCCACCGGTTTCGGCTTCGCGATGCTTTCGCACCACCAATTCCAAAAAGGACATGGTCAGGGAATCAAAAGACCCAGCGAACAATGCACTCAGAATGCGATTCTTGGCGTCTGCCTTGATGAGTGGGGAGCGAAACATACGGTCCAAATCCTTGTTACTGCGTACCGCCCCGGCCAAATCTTTCATGTTTTGGTAAACCTGATCGGCACAGCCCCGCTCGGTGGCCAAGCGAAGCAACGAAACAGCGTATCGTTTAGCAATGCGTGGGTTGTTCATTCAGCGGGAGGTTTTAGAGGGATTCAGCGGGGGATGGGCTTGTGGGGTGATTTAGCGAGCGGGGATGTGGAGTTCTCGAAGTTGCTGTTGCAAATAGGCCTCTTGGGCCTCGTCCTTCTGAAGTTCCTTGCGCAGTAGTTTTTCGGCAACGTCCACCGACAAAGTAGCGACCAGGTTTCGAACCTCCGTCAAGGTCGCCTTGCGTTCGTTTTCGATATCCTGACGAGCAAGATCCAAGAGGCGCTTGCCTTCTTCTTCGGCTTTGGTCCTGGCCTCGGAGAGCAGATGATCCCTGGTCTTTTTGGCTTCGGACAACAACTGATCGCGTTCGGCACGGGCCTGGGCCATCAATTGTTCGTTATCGGCCTGCAAACGCACCATGGCGTCGCGGGCTTCTTTGGCTGCATCGAGGGCCTGTCTGATTTGGGCATCCCTTTCGTTGACTGAATCCAAAATCGGTTTCCACGCAAACTTGCGGAGAACCAGCAAAAGGAGCAAAAACGATAAGGCAGGCCAGACCAGCAGACCCAGTTGAGGGGTTACCAAGTCCATGGAGACCTCCTTAGGCTACCAGCAGGGCAACAACCACCGCGAACAAGGCAACCCCTTCGATAAGGGCCGCGGCAATGATCATGGCAGTCTGAATTTTGGGGGCTGCTTCGGGCTGACGAGCAATGGCTTCGGTGGCTGAACCGCCGATGCGGCCAATACCCATGCCAGCGCCCATGGCGGCGAGTCCTGCTCCAATAGCGGCGAGTCCTGTAATCGTTGTCATAACTTTGAATTTAGGTTGTTGAGGTTTGGTTGGTTTTGGAATTCGGTCAAATCAATGGTGATCGTTGGCTTCGGGTTCGGCGGTTGCCAAACCGATAAACAAGGCGCTGAGAAGGGTAAAAACGTAGGCTTGCAAAACCGCCACCAGCATTTCAAGGCATTCCATAAAAAGCACAAAGGCCAAAGAAACCGGAGCCATGGCCATGCTTTTGAAAATAAATATCAAGGAAATCAAGCTGAGAATGATAATGTGCCCTGCGGTAATATTCGCAAACAAACGAATGGTCAAGGCAATAGGTTTGGAGATGATCCCCACCAATTCAACCGGAACCATGATCGGGTACAACCAAAGGGGCACGTGCGGTTTGAAAATATGACCCCAATAATGTTTGTTACCGCTCCAATTGGTAATGACCATGGTAAAGACCGCAAGGACCAAGGATACCGCAATATTGCCGGTCAAATTGGCACCGGTCGGAAGCAATCCCAACAAATTGTTAATCCAAATAAAGAAAAATGCGGTTAACAAATACGGCATGTAGCGTTGATAGCGATGCTCGCCAATGTTGGGCCGAGCGATATCATCCCTCACAAAGAGGATAATCGGCTCCAGAAAGCGAGCCAATCCACCGGGAAGACGTTGTTCGGAGCGGGCATAGGAACGGGCGACGGACCCAAAGATCCACACCAGCAGGACAACGCTCAAAAGCATGGAGGCCACATTCTTTGTTATCGAAAAATCAAGAACTCGTAGCCCGGAGGCCTCCGAAATATGACCGTGTTCATCCATTTGGAAGGTGAGGCCCTTGGAAACAGGGCGGGCGTGGCCGTGGTCAAAGGCCGAGGACATCATGGCGTGCAGTGTACCCTGGCACCACAATAGAATGGGAAGAGGAATCGAAACCGGATGAACAACGCCCTCGGCATCGGTATGATCGTAGAGATGCCAATCGTGAGCGTCGGCAATATGGTGCAAAATGACTTTGGAAGGGTCAAAAGCCTCTTCAGCGGAGGAATCCACCGAGACCTGTTCGTTGTCCTTGGGGGATGCCGATGGGGTGCTGGCCCAAGCAAGGCGAGGAGCCGCCGACAACAACCACAGGCCCAGAATGGTCAGGCACAGGGAAAAGCCGCGGACTACAAAACAATGACGCATGGAGTATGGTGCAATAAAGGGCCTTTGGGCATGATTCAAGGCCGATTTGACCCGATTTCAATGCGGGCGCAAGATAGAGACCAAGGCCCGATTTACAAAAGCCAAATCAAGGAGAATCAGGGCAACAAAAACAAGGGCATCGGCTTTGGTTTCCAGAACCCCCAGCCATCGTGCCACCAAGATGGCC
>RFPG01000026.1 GCA_009926245.1 Sphingobacteriia bacterium
GTACAAGGGCAGAATTCGTTCCAAGGCATAATTCGAAGCGCGCCGAATGGACGCTTGACGAAATTGATCCAACCTTGACGGATCCGATAACAACGCCACAGCCCTTTCGATTCCTTGGGCCTGTCCGTTTTCGGGAACCAAGATCCCGCCAAGACCGTCTTCTATCAATTCGGGCAATCCACCGGCATCGCTGGACATGACGGGAACCCCGCATGCCATGGCTTCCAAGGCCGCCAATCCAAAACTCTCGGTTTCGGAGGGCAACAACAACAAATCCGAAACACCCAGCAAACTCTCAACCGGATCTTGACGACCGATAAAATGCACTTTGCCGGAAAGACCTCCTTCTCGAACGCTTTGCTCTGCTCGAGGCAATTCCGGACCGTCCCCCACCATAAGAAGACTGGCGGGAACCTGGTCGGAGATTCGATGAAACCATTCCACCACGCGGTCAATGCGTTTGACCCTCCTGAAATTGGATATATGGATCAAAAGTCGGTGCCCCTCGGGGCAAAATCGCTCCCTCAAACCGGGTCGAACCGAAGGGGTGAAGCGATGCAAATCCACGAAATTGGGAACGGTGATCACTTTTTTGCGGCAATCAAAGTAGCGATGGGTTTCGTCCCTCAAAAAGTCCGAAACAGCGGTCACCGCATCGGATTGCTGGATCGCAAAACTGACAACCGGTGCGTAATTGGGGTCCTTGCCCACCAAGGTGATATCGGTCCCGTGCAGGGTCGTGATGACCTTGACCCGTATTCCTTGCCCTGCCAAGATCTCACGAGCCAAATGAGCCGCCGTCGCATGCGGTATCGCGTAATGAACATGCAGCAGGTCCAGCTTTTGTTCACGGACCACCTCCACCAACTTACCCGTAAGGGCCAAAACATAGGGCGAATGTTCAAAGAGCGGGTAATGAACCATGCTCACCTCGTGAAAATAAAGATTTTCCCGAAAGACATCCAGGCGAGCGGGCAATGAATTGGAGACAAAATGTACTTGGTGCCCCCGATCGGCCAGAGCCTTGCCCAATTCTGTGGCAACGACCCCGCTTCCCCCGTAGGTGGGGTAACAGACCATTCCGATTCGCATGGGTTGATTCATGGACAATGATTAGGTATAGGACAATTCAAAACCCAAAAGGTTCTCTTTCCCTCGAGGTTTAGGGGATACGGGTCGGGGGATTCGAGGAAGCCTTGACCTCTTTATAAAAAAGATCCCACAGATCGGTCCTTAGATTGGATCGAGCCAAGAGATTGGGTTCGGCTTTGGGGTGGATGCGGTTGGACAAAAAGACCAGAATCAACCCCGTTTCGGGGTCGGTCCAAACATAGGTTCCCGTAAAGCCGCTGTGACCAAAACTGCGTGGAGCGGCGGCCTGCGTGGAACCTGGCAGCGGTTTGTCCCAAAGCAAGCCTCGGCGATTGCCTGCAAAATACGCCGTGGTAAAGCGACTCACGGTGGATGCATCCACCTTGGCCGAACCCGGAAAATACCCGGTGACCAAGGGCATCATCACCCGCGCCACATCCGCTGCAGTCCCAAAAAGCCCGGCATGGGGAGCCACCCCGCCCATCAAATCGGCCATGGGATCATGGACCTTGCCGTGCACCGTGGTTTTACGCCAAAGGGTATCCAGCTCGGTGGGGACCAGGCGATGCAAAGGCAGCCGAAGGGTGGGAACAAATCCCAACCGACTCGCACCGCAGGGTTGGTACCAAGCTTGGGTCAAGTAGGAACGGTAATCCATCCCGTAACGGGCTAGGTATTCTTTTTGAAGCCACTTTTCAACCCATAACAAACCCAAATCGCTGTAACGATAATTTCCCTCGGGGTCCAAGGGCAAGGCCAAAATCCTTTTCTCCAAGGAATCCCGTAACAACGCTGGGTTCTGTTGAAGTTGAGACCAAACACGGGCCAGGTTGGTATCCGATCCCAGCATCGTCTGAAAAGGGATATGCGAAGCCAGACCCGCCTGGTGGGTTAAAACGGTCGCCAATTTGCGACTGCCCAAAGGATGTTTTTTGAGTTCGGGGAGAAGGCTGCCCATGGTCGACTGCAAAGGCAGAGGACGAAGGGAGTGCATATGCATGGCGGCCAAAGCCGTGGATAGAACCTTGGTCAACGAGGCCAAATCATAAACATGGCCCATGTCCACCGGAACCAGGCCCGATGTATCCGTGCTCCCGTAGGCTTTGGCCATCAAGATTCGTTCGCCCTGAGCAACCAGCAGTTGAGCCCCCGGAAAAGCACCTTGCTTTCGGGCGGTCTCCACCAGAGAATCCGCTTTTGCCAGGCAACGGGACGAAAGAACCAACCGCCCCTGAGGACTTTGATTTTGAATCCGTGGTTGCCATCGAAGGACGGGGTCCCGCTTTGCGGGTCAAGGCGAGGGGATTTCCAAACAACAAATGCACCATCCGAATCCCCTTGGATCGGGCCTTGTCCATCAAGCCCTTCCATCGTTGCAAACGAAGGCTGTCCATGCCCAATCCCGTGGACCAACGCTGGCTGGGGACATGCCAGGCCACCACCCATTCGGGGTAGGTGCAAAGGATCGAATCCAGGGACATGCCATCCCCTTGGACAGGAAGAAAATCAGGTTCCGCAGCCCCCTTCCAAGGCCAATGCAAAAAATCCGCCTGGGCATAGATTCCGAAGCGATTGTAGGCATCGCGGGGAGAATCACCGCCCAAGGCCAGGTACAGCCTGGGGCCCTCGGGCCTCCATTCCGGCAATACCGAGCCTGTTGGATTCCAAAGGGTGAGTGATTTGCCAAAGCAACGTTCTTGAAGCAACGAAGGCGGAAGCGCAGCCTTTGCATGGTTGCCTTTTTTGGCGGGATCGTTGGACGATTCGGAGTCGTTGGACGGTCCGAAACCGTTGAGAACATAGCGGTATTTGGCCCTAAGAATTCGACGGACTTTTTGGTTGAGATCCGCCTCGGTCCATTCACCGGCGAGGAGCGCTTGTTCAATGCGTTGGATCGCTTTGGGCACATCGGTCACATAGAGCAGGACATCGTTACCGGCCTGCAAGGCTTTCCACTCCAATTCCCCGGGAGGGTAACATTGGCTCGCTCCTTTCATGTTCAACGCATCGCTAAAAATCACGCCCTCATAACCCCACTGGCGACGAAGAAGCCCCTCCAAGGCTGCAGGATTCAAACTCACCGGCAAGGCCAGTCCACTATCCAACGCTTGCACAATCAAATGAGCCGACATCATCGAGGGCAAACCCAACAGACCTCGAAAGGTGCTGAGCTCCACGCTATCCAATGACTCCCTGCTCTTGTCCAATACAGGCAAATCATGGTGCGAATCCAATTCGGTATCCCCGTGTCCAGGAAAATGCTTGGCACAAGACATCATACCGGCCTTCTCCAATCCCCTTGCATAGGCCAAAGCCATCGCAAGGACATCACGGGGTTCCGATCCAAAAGAACGAAATCCAATCACCGGGTTGAAAGGGTTGCTATTCACATCGGCCACCGGGCCAAAACTGATATGCATCCCCAATTCCTTCAATTCCCTCCCCATTGCCTCGGCCAAGGCTTCGACCAAGTCCGTGTCCTGGCAGGCCCCCATGGTCATAGCATACGGGAAACGAGGCCGATCGTCCAAGCGCATGGCGGCCCCCCATTCGGCATCCATCGCCATCCACAAAGGATGCGTTGAAGCTTTTTTGTATTGTTGTAACAACGAGGGGAGCTTGACACTTTTGCCTTTCATCCAAATGAGCCCCCCCACCTCGTAATCCCGTATCAGGCCCAAAACCTGGGCATCGGCCGTATCCGCTTGGGCAAAAACAGGAACCATGATGAGTTGGCCTATCTTCTGGCGGAGCGTGAGTTGATTCAGGGTCCGGTCGACCCATGCATCTTGTCCCGACTGGGGTTGGGCCTTGACCGAACCAAATCCCAAGGACCCAAGGACCCAAGCAAGCATCCATCCCAGAGTCCAATACCGGGCCAGCCTTGTTCCAAGCTTTTGCATCTTGGGGTAAATTTAAGACCGCAATGGAACTCCTCTTCCTCCCCTTTTTTTTGGCCGCCGTCTTTGGGGCCTTGGGACGCCTGATCACCCCTGCCAACGCAGGAACCTGGTTGAACGGGTACAATACCATGTCCGCCGAGGACCAAGCCCGCTTTGATCTTCAAGGGTATTTGAAGCTTCACCGGCGATTTTTTGACGGATTGGCCTGGGGCCTTTTCCTTGGAGGCCTTGTTGGCGTCTTGATCCACAACGGATTCTTCGAACTTTCGGAGACGGGCCTGGACCGCTTCCGTCGTTGGTCCGCCCCCGTCACGTTGTACTGGACACTAGGGGGACTGACTTGGTTCACCTGGACCTACCGAGACCGTCTGCCCTCCCCTCGTGGTCTGCGCTACTTGGCGCCGGGGATCCTAACGGGCGCCCTAATCCTGGTTTCGGTCTTGATGTGGGCCGGGGACAGACCTTCAACCCTCGAGGTCACCGATCAAGGCCTGCACATTGAGGGGATGTACAGCACCGACCTGCCATGGGAACAGATCACCGCGGTGGATACGGTGGCCGAAATTCCACCCATCCGCTTCAAAGTCAATGGATTTGCCGACGGGTATTCGGCCAAAGGCTATTTTAAAACCAAATCCGGCACCAAAGTCAAATTGTTTGTCCGTAACAACGAAAAACCCATCCTCCGTATTCAACGTCGGCCCGGTTCCGGACCCAGCAACCAAACCTGCGATCTTTATTATTCCACCGATGCCGTCCTCCACTATCGCCGCATCCTCCAAAAACAACCCCGTTTGGCCAAAGACCTTTAAATCAGGACACAAGACCGCCTAAACCACAAAGCGCCAAATTAATTTTCCCAAAATCGTTCCCCGCGTTGGCAACCATGCCTCCTGTTGGGTGCTGTAAATCTGATTGATAATCAAGAAAAAATCTTTGCCGATGGCCGGGATTACCTGCAGGCGAAAATTCAAATTCAACTCGTCTTGGCTGGAATTCCATTGACCCAAAAGGGATCCAAAAACCTGTGGATTCAGGGCATAGGTAATTCGCGTTCCCAATAGATTGGTTTCCAAAGAACCCGTGGGCAACTGGATTCGGTTGTGCTCAAAGCGTAGATTAAAACCCACATAACGGCTGCTGCGCCAAAGGATTTCAGTTTGGGTTTGGACACTGCGACCGTCGTAAAATTCTCCCCAAGCCCAACGACTATCCAACGCCATTTTCCGCCCCCTGAACGTGCGCAGGCGGGCACTGGATTGCCTCCACCAATACAGACCCTGCGGTATCACCAGGCCGGGGGCCAAAACAAAGGGAGCCCGCAAGCCCTCAGCAACCAACCCGTGGTTCAAGGTCAACGACTCTCCACTCTTGGTATCCAATCCCAAGAGCTGCAGGCTGTAATTAAACGATTGAATCGCCCCGTTATCGTCGTACTGGGTATGCGTGATTTGAACCGGTCGAAAATCGTATTGACGAACCCAATGGTTGGCCTGTCTGGGTCGAGGCCTGTAGCCTACATCGATGTACTGCTCCCGAAAACCCCGCCGCAACATCAACCCCACTTCGGGCTCAAAGGATTCCGGGCCTCGCTGGGCTGATGCAAAAACCGTCCAACGATCGTTGGGATAATGCACAAAAAACCGGTAGGCCACGGCCCCCGCATCCCAACCCTTGTCCGTGGCATAGGTGTGCAGGATGGCCCCGCCAACGTCCAGGTTCTTGGACCCCCCAAGGCTGGACGTGCTAAAACGACCGTTGATCCCGTTGGTGCTATGCCAACGATCACCGGTAATTCGGTTGGTGGTCATCGCCCCTAGTATGCTTTGGGTCCCCAGGTCCTGCCGCCAAGAGGCCGTGGTATAATTGGTGGACGCTTGGTTCTCGGTGGCCGCGGTTTGAAGGCTCATCAACCCCAAGGTTCGATGATCTTCTTTGCCCAAAAGCCGAGCGCCAGCCAAAATCGGTACGGCTTCCCGTTGATCATCCAGGCCCATTCGGCGGGTATAAAAAGGAATGATTCGGTTTCCACCAAAACCAAAGTTGAAATAATCATCGCCCTCCAGAAAGAACTCCCGGAGCTCCGGAAAAAAAAGAGGAAACCGCGTTAAGTTGATCTGTTGTTGATCGGATTCAACCTGGGCAAAATCGGTGTTAATTGTCAGATTGAGACGGTACGATGGATTTAAGGAATAATTGAGATCACCGCCACCGTTGCCCACCGGCCTGCGCTGACCTGGTTTGAATTCACCCCCTGCCAAACCGTAGGGTTTGATCTCCACCATTTGTTTTTGGGATAAACGATTCAGACCACGCAGGGCCCCCGCCAGGTTCATTTGCTCAATTCGGTGATCCCTGGCCCAGCCTTTCCATCGAACCTGCTCACGCTTGTGTCGAATGTTACGCTCAAAATTGATGCCCCACTCTTGTTCCTCTTGGCCCACTCGGTATTTGAAGGTATAAAGGGGTATTTCAAATTCTGCAAACCATCCTTCGCTGTTCACCGTGGTCTTGACATCCCAAACACCGTTCCAAAAAGCATTGGTAGTCGCCCCGTTATTAAAAATCTGTAAATCAGCCCTTGCGCCTACGGGATTGGTTACCAACATGATCCCATTCCTTCGATCCCTGTACGGGTCCACCACCACGATAAAATTATCGTCCAAGGTATAATCAAAATCGCGACGCAATTCCCGGGCAATGAGGGCTTGAGGGTTCCGATCATAACACCAAACAGCCACATACAACTTTTGATCATCGTAAGCCACCGCTACTTCGGTGCGCTCGGTCGCATGCTCCCCCACCTGCAATTCCCTTTGGGTAAAATGCGAAATGCGCTGCGCTTGTTGCCAAACCGGATCATCCAAACGACCGTCCAAACGGGGAGCCTGTGTCGCATAGACCGCCTGCAATTCACTGTTGCCAGGCGCCATGGACCCACCCTGAGCCAACGCGTTCCACGATAGCCCCAAGGACCCCAGACAAAGGGCCCAAAAGGACCTAAAAAACAGCTTCTGCAATGCGCTTGGTGGCTTGGCTTTTGCCCATCGTATAAAAATGCAGAACCGGAACACCCGCTGCTTTGAGTTCCCGGCACTGCTCAATAGCCCACTCAATACCAATTTGGCGAACGGCCTGCTCGTTGGGGGCTTGCTCCACGGCATCGGCCAAGGCCTCTGGGATATCAATATGAAAGACCTTGGGCAGCAAGGTGATTTGCTTGAGCGTTGCCAAAGGCTTGATACCTGGTATGATGGGGATATCAATTCCCTCTTTGCGACAAGTGGCTACAAAATCAAAATAGGCCTTGTTATCAAAAAACATTTGGGTGGTAATAAACTTGGCCCCCGCCTTGACCTTTTGTTTGAGCCAGCGGATATCCGCCTTGAGGTTGGGGGCATCGTGGTGCTTCTCGGGATACCCGGCTACCCCAATGCAAAAATTGGTGGCTGTGGCATTGACCAGTTCATCGTCCATGTAACGACCCTGGTTCATTCGATCCACTTGTTGCAACAGTTCCAGGGCGTTTTGGTTCCCATCCGGCTGAGGCACAAAGGAGGTCTCGTGTTTGAGGTTATCGCCCCTCAAAACCAAGACATTATCGATACCCAAAAAATGCAAATCAATCAAGGCGTTTTCGGTCTCTTCCTTGCTGAATCCCCCGCAAATTAGATGCGGAACCGCATCCACCTTGAAACGATTCATGATGGCCGCGCAAATCGCCACCGTGCCCGGACGTTTGCGGGTGGTAATGCGACGAAAGGTCCCGTCCGCCAAAGGCTTGAGTAGAAATTCCTCCCGGTGGTAGGTGACATCAATAAAGGGAGGCTTGAACTCCATCAGGGGGGCAATGCCGTTGTAGATTTCATGAATATCCTGTCCTTTGAGAGGGGGCAGAATTTCAAAAGAAAACAACGTGCGGCCGTTGGCTTCTTGGATATGATCCGTGATTTTCATAACATTTTCTTTAGGAGTCTACATTTTTTAAGCATCCAACAAAACCGGGGCCAACCAACGGCGGGCTTCTTCCAGGGAAATCTTCCTACGCTTGGCATGGTCCTCCAATTGGTCTTGACCAATCTTGCCCACCCCAAAATAGCGGGCCTCGGGATGACCCAGGTAAAACCCGGAAACAGCCGCCGCTGGGGTCATGGCCAGGCTCTCGGTCAACTGCATGCCCAGGCGTTGTTCGACCTCCAACATGGCCCACAAGGTCGGCTTGTCCAAATGATCCGGACAGGCGGGATAACCGGGAGCAGGCCGAATGCCCTTGTATTTTTCGGCAATCAAATCCGCATTGCTAAGCTGCTCGATGGGAGCGTAACCCCAAACTTCTTGACGCACCTTGGCATGCAGGGCCTCGGCCAGGGCCTCGGCCAAGCGATCGGCCAAGGCTTTGACCATGATGGCCGAAAAATCATCGTAATCCTTCTGATAAGCGAGTGCCAAGTCTTCGGCCCCAAAAATCCCCACCGCGAAGGCCCCTGCCCAGTCCGGCGTCCCACTGCTCTGAGGCGCGACAAAATCACTTAAACAAAAATTGGGAAGATCCCCGGCCTTGGCCGCCTGTTGCCGTAACATAGGAAACTCCCATCGATGGTCCATAACCAAGCGATCATCGGGGGTGGAATAAGCCGGAAACAAACCCCATACGGCCTTGGCTGTTAATTTGTTACCATCGACTAATTCAGCAAGCATACGCTGAGCATCCTCGTACAATTTGGTGGCGGCTTCGCCCACCACTTCATCCTTGAGCAAATCCGGAAAACGGCCGTGCAATTCCCAAGCCTGAAAGAAAGGGGTCCAATCGATGTAATCCACCAATTCGCTCAGGGACCATTGCTGTTCATCGTGCACGCCGGGTTGGGCGGGTTGCACCGAGCGGTACGCTTTCCAATCGGTGGTCCAGCGTTTGGAGCGGGCCTGTTCCAGACTCAACATGTTTTTGGCAGCGGCCCGGTTCAAGTAGCCATCGCGCATGGTTTTTTGGTCTTCTTTGTTGCGAACCGCAAATTCTGTGCGTTGTTCTGGACTCAACAAGGTGGACACCACCGGCACCGAGCGGCTGGCATCCAGGACATGGACCACCGTTCCGCTGTAAACCGGGGCAATTTTGACCGCGGTATGGGCCTTGGAGGTGGTAGCACCCCCAATCAGCAGAGGAATCTGCAGACCTCTTCGCTCCATCTCGCGGGCAACCCCCACCATTTCGTCCAAGGAAGGGGTGATCAATCCCGACAATCCGATGATATCTACCTTGTGTTCCAAGGCGGCTTCCAGAATACGGTCGGTGGAAACCATCACCCCCAAATCCACCACTTCGTAATTATTGCATTGAAGAACGACCCCGACAATGTTTTTGCCGATATCGTGCACATCGCCCTTGACGGTTGCCATCAGAATACGTCCTTTGTTGGATGCCTCCCCCGATTCACCGGCAGCAGCAGCGCGCTCCTTCTCGGCTTCGAGGTAAGGCAACAAAACGGCCACCGCTTTCTTCATGACACGGGCGCTTTTGACAACCTGCGGCAAAAACATTTTGCCTTCCCCAAACAAATCTCCAACCACGTTCATTCCGTCCATCAAAGGGCCTTCAATCAGGTGGAGCGGCTTCTCGAATTCCAGGCGGGCTTCTTCGACATCTTCGGTGATAAACTCGTCCAAACCTTTGACCAAAGAATAGGTAAGTCGCTCTCTTACTGGTTTTTCACGCCATGAAAGATCTTTGGTTTGACCCTGCTTGGCTTGGCTGCCTTTGTACGATTCAGCCAAGGCCACCAACCGCTCAGTAGAATCGGGCCTGCGATTGAGTAAGACATCTTCGACATGCTCCAAAAGGACCGAATCAATTTGATCATAGACCTCAATCTGACCTGCATTCACAATGCCCATATCCAGACCGGCCCGTATGGCATGATAGAGGAAAGCGGAATGCATGGCCTCGCGGACTTTGTCGTTCCCTCGGAACGAAAAAGAAATGTTAGAAACACCGCCGCTGACCTTGGCATAGGGCAAATGGGCTTTGATCCAAGCCGTCGCTTGAATGAAATCCACTGCGTAATTCTGGTGTTCTTCGATACCGGTCGCAACGGTCAAAATGTTGGGGTCAAACACGATGTCTTCGGGCGGAAAGCCCACCTTCTGGGTGAGTAGATCGTAGGCCCTCTGGCAAATGGCGATGCGACGCTCCAAAGAATCGGCCTGGCCCTGCTCGTCAAAGGCCATGACCACCACCGCTGCCCCGTAGGAACGGACCGTACGGGCATGGTCAAGGAAAATCTCCTCCCCTTCTTTGAGCGAAATTGAATTGACCACCGCCTTGCCTTGAACACAGGCCAAGCCAGCCTCCAAAACTTCCCAGCGGGATGAGTCAATCATGACGGGCACCCGGGCGATATCGGGCTCGGCCGCAATCAAATTCAAAAAGCGAACCATGGCAGCCACCGAGTCAATCATGCCTTCGTCAAAATTGACGTCGATCATTTGAGCCCCGTTTTCAACCTGTTGGCGAGCCACCTCCACCGCATCATCGAAGCGGTCTTCTCGAATCAAACGAGCAAAGGTCCGGGATCCCGTCACATTGGTTCGCTCTCCGATATTCACAAAATTGCTGTCCTCTCGCACCACCAAAGGCTCCAAGCCCGATAGACTCAAGCGATGCTGCGGTTGGGGCAGGGGCCTCGGCGCAAAACGAGCAGCCTCCTCGGCAATGGCCCGGATATGTTCGGGTCCGGTTCCGCAGCAACCCCCAATGATATTGACCAAGGACTCCTGCAGGAATTCCCGTATTTGCAAGCGCATGGTTTCAGCATCCTCGTCGTAGGCCCCAAAAGCATTGGGCAAACCCGCGTTGGGATGGGCCGAAACCCCGTAATGCGAACACGCCGAAAGGGCCTGAAGATGAGGCCGCATTTGACGGGCACCCAATGCGCAGTTCAAGCCAATGCTTAGCAATGGCAGGTGGGACAAGGAATAAAAAAACGCTTCCACTGTCTGACCAGACAAGGTCCTTCCGCTGTTATCCGTAATGGTACCGCTCACCATGATCGGCAAGGGTTCCTGCCCACGGTCTTTAAAAAAATGATCGATCGCGTAGAGGGCGGCCTTGGCGTTGAGGGTATCAAAAATCGTTTCCACCAAAAGGATATCCACGCCTCCATCCACCAAGCCACGGATTTGCTCGGTATAGGCTTCGACCAATTCCATAAAATACACCGATCGAAAACCGGGATTGTTGACATCCGGACTTATGCTGGCGGTCTTGTTGGTCGGTCCTATGGCGCCCGCCACAAAACGAGGCTTGCTTGGATTCATGGCCGTAACCAAATCGGCTTGTTCCTTGGCCAAACGAGCCGAAGCCACGTTAAGTTCATAACTCAACTCTTCCATGCCGTAATC
>RFPG01000251.1 GCA_009926245.1 Sphingobacteriia bacterium
GGAAATCAAAAGAAGCCTAAACCACCTCTTATCAATCCCTAAAAGTCAATGCCCTGGGCTTGTTCCATAAACAGCCTGGTTTGGGCCAGCAAAGGGGACCAATAGGCATCCCCATCGGGCATACGAACCTTGGATCGGTAAGGCTCCAGGATTTGAAGGAGTTTGAATCCGGGTTCTCCCTGACGAAAAGAAAGGGCCCGGTTTGCAGTCAACCATTCCACGGCCAAAATTTGGAATAAATTATCCAGCATGGTGGCCAAACGATTCGCGGCATTGGCCCCCATGCTGACATGGTCTTCTTGGCCGTTGGAGGACGGAATGGAATCCACCACGCAAGGGGTTGCCAATTGTTTGTTATGCGAAACCAAAGCGGCCGCCGTGTATTGGGGAATCATAAAGCCCGATTCCAAACCGGATTGCCCGGACAAGAAGGGCGGTAAGCCCCGGGTACCTGAAATTAATTGATAGGTCCGGCGTTCCGAAATGGACCCCCATTCGGCCAAGGCCAGAGCCGCATGGTCCATCGCCATGGACAAAACTTGGCCGTGAAAATTGCCCCCGCTCAAGACACGGCCGCTGCGATGATCCACCAAAGGATTATCTGTCACCGAATCTGCCTCGATCTCCAAAACACGGCCCAAGGAGGCGATGACTTCCGCCGAAGTGCCGTGAACCTGTGGGATGCATCGGAAAGCATAGGGGTCTTGAACCGATGGTCGAGGCAACAAGGCCAAGGTACTTCCCTGCATGAGCTCAAGGAGATGCTGAGCCGTTCGAATGGCCCCGGCATGGGGACGCACCTGGTGTAGCAAGGGATCCAAGGGCTGCTGAGATGCCAAAAAAACCTCGGAAGACAAGGCCGCGCAGCGGTCTGCCCAAAGGCCGGCCTCCTTGGCTCGACGGTGGGCCGCCATAGCGGTTGCCAACATGTACTGGGTTCCGTTCAGCAGGGCCAATCCCTCTTTGGATTTCAGAACCAAGGGCTGGCGACCCAAAACGGACAAGGCTTCGGCCCCGCTCATTGTTTGACCCTGATGAGTGCATTCCCCCAGACCCAAAATCGGCAACACCAAATGCGCCAACGGAGCCAAGTCACCCGACGCTCCAAGGGAACCACGGGTGGGGACCACGGGTAAGATATCATGATTGTAAAAATCCAGCAAGGCCTCTACGGTCTCGGTGCAAACACCGGAATAACCAAAGGCCAAGGAATGCACTTTGAGGCCTAGCATGAGGCGGACCACTTCGGGCTTGGCTGCAGGCCCACAACCACAGGCATGGGATAAAACCAGGTTACGCTGCAGGGCTTCCAAATCTTCGTTGGGAATCCGGGTATTGCAAAGGGCTCCAAAGCCCGTATTGATTCCGTACCAAGCCTGTTCGTTGCCGTCCAGAGCCTTGTCCAGGTAGGACCTGTTCTCGGCGATTAGGGCCCATCGATCCTCTTCCAAGGCCAATTCCACTAAGCCGGCACCGACACGGGTCCATTCCCCCAACCCCAGCCCGGGAACCAAGTTGAGTACAGGTCGTTGTTGGGTGGCCGGGTTCGACGTTTTCATTTTAGGCGAGGAGATTCGTTGGGGACTGAAGGAAAGCCGCTACCTCGGAAGGAGGCAAGCGATGACGGAGCTTTTGATCCGTCGATTGAAGGGTTACTTCACCAGCTGCCCATTCTCGCTCCCCAAAGACCACCATCCAAGCTACCTCGGAGCGCTGCGCATGCTCCGTTGCTTTTTTGTACTTGCCACTATTCGGAAACCAATCAGCCGAGAAACCCTGGGAACGCCACGTCAAAACCCAAGACTGAGCCGCAGTCTCCAGCGAAGAATCCGATGCATAACACAAGATATCCATTCCGCGAAGCGATGACTCATCCCACAATCCCAAACGATCCATTCCCTCCAGCAAGCGTTCAGCACCAAAGCTGATGCCCATGCCCTTCCATTCCGGGTACCCAAACAGCGCCGTTAGCCCGCTGTACATCCCACCTCCGCCCAAGGAACCCAAACCCAGTTCGGGGGCCACCACTTCCACCACCAAACCGGTATAATAGTCGATACCCCGAGCCAGGCAAGGATCAAACGTGAGCGAATCGCCCCCGCTTGCATTCGTTCCAGTCCCTTGATTTTGTCCAAAAAAAGTCACAACCTGCTCGGTCTCGTTCAATGCCTTGAGCGCATCTTCGCTTACAGGACCCGTTATTCCCCCATCTCTTAGGATCGCTTGCATCCAATCGTGAAATTCAATCCAAGTCATCACCTGGCCCATGGGGCGATCCAAGGGGACGGACTGAACCAATCGATCCAGTTTGGAAGGCTCAAATCCCAAAGCGAGTAATTCATCGCGAACCACTTCCCAACCCTGCTTATCCAATTTGTCCAAAAGCAAACCCAAACGGGCGACCTGACCAGGGACCCCGCCCCAAGAGGCCAAAAGGTTTAGGAAACGACGATCGTTCACCCGAATTCGGTAATTCCTAAATCCCAAGCTATCCAAAACATCCCGGTAAAGTCCCAAAAGTTCGGCCTGATGAAAGGTCGAAATCTCCGGGGCCACCACATCGGCATCGCATTGAATAAATTCCCTGAAGCGTCCTTTTTGAGGACGATCGGCCCTCCATACAGGTTGAATTTGGTATCGCTTGAACGGAAAGCTAAGTTTGGCATGGTTGGCGGCAACATAGCGAGCCAAAGGAACGGT
>RFPG01000252.1 GCA_009926245.1 Sphingobacteriia bacterium
TCGCAGCACGTACTGCTGAAAGGTCGGTTTGGTCCACCCAATGGAAGCGTATGCCCATGGGCTCGTATTGACGGGTAAACAAGCGATACGATCCACCGTACAAATCATCCCCGCACACGACTTCGTCGCCAGGTCTTAGTCTTTTGAGGACTGCATCGATGGCCCCCATTCCGCTCGAAAAACAAAGCCCGTAGCGAGCGTTTTCGAGGGCCGCCAGCGCCGATTCCAATTGGCTCCGGGTTGGGTTTTTGCCACGAGCGTAGGCATAGCCTTTGTGTTGTCCCGGGGATTCCTGGACATAGGTCGAGGTCTGAAAAATAGGGGTCATGATTGCCCCGGTGGTTGGATCCGGAAAAACCCCGGCATGGACCGCTTTGGTCGAAAAATCCCAGGATGCCCAATCGTTGGAATGGCCTTCGTCGGATTGTGGAGAAAATAATGGCCCGTTTTGCATACCCAAATAAACAACAGGACGAGGGCTCCCCGAACGGCCGTGTATTTTTGTCTTGAAACAATCGCCTGACCCCGTGATTTCCCGTCAAACCATTGATCGTATTCTGGATACGGCCCGCATCGAAGAAGTGGTCGGGGATTATGTAACACTCAAAAAAAGAGGAGGTAACTACCTGGGGCTCTGTCCTTTTCACAACGAAAAATCCCCCTCCTTTACGGTGACCCCCTCCAAGGGCATCTACAAATGTTTTGGGTGCGGGGTGGCCGGCAACGCCGTGGGCTTCCTCATGGCCCACGATCAGCTCACCTACCCCGACGCTTTGCGCCAATTGGCCATGCGCTACCAGATTGAAGTCGAGGAAGACAGCCGGGCCGGGGATGACCCACGCTTTCAAGCCGAAAAATCGCAGCGGGATCGCCTTTGGGACCTCATGACCTTTGCGCATCAGTATTACCAGAAGCTGCTATGGGATCACCCCCGCGGGGTGGCGGTGGGCCTCTCTTACTTTCGAGAAAGGGGGTTAACCGACGAAAGTATTCGTCATTATGGCCTGGGCTACAGCCTCGAAGAATCCGATGCCTTGGCGCGCATGGCCTCCGATAGCGGGTTCACCACCGAAGAACTGGAATTGGCCGGGCTTTGCTCCACCCACGAAAGCAGGGGCCTCTACGACCGTTTCCGCGGCCGTGTTTTGTTCCCGATCTATCACCTCAACGGCAAAGTTTTGGGATTCGGAGGACGGACCCTCAAAACCGATCGCAAAGAGGCCAAGTACATCAATTCCCCCGAAACGCCCCTGTATCGCAAAAGCGAAACCCTGTTTGGGCTCCACCAGGCCCGCAAATCCATGACCCAAAACAACCATGCCTACCTGGTCGAAGGGTACATGGATGTCATCTCGCTCTACCAAGCCGGAGTCCCTCATGTGGTCGCTAGCAGCGGAACCGCCCTGACCCAGGAACAGGCCCGCCTGCTCAAGCGTTTTGTGTCCGAGGTCACCCTGATCTACGATGGCGACAGCGCAGGAATCAAAGCGGCCCTGCGAGGTATCGATTTGTTGTTGGAAAACGAGTTGAACCTGCGGGTGGTGGCTTTGCCACCCAACGAAGACCCGGACAGCCTGGCTCAACGGATGCAAGGCAGTGAACTTACAGAATGGCTCAAGTCTAATTCCCAAGACTTTATGGATTTTCAGCAAAATCTTTTGTTGAAAGAAGCCGGTCAAGATCCCATCCTCCGAAGCCAGGCCCTGCAGGTGGTCGCCGCCAGCATTGCCTGTGTTCGTGATCCCCTGCTCCAGGCTACTTACATTCAGCGATTGGCCCAGGATGCGGGATTGCCGGCCCAGGCCGTTCAAGAAGCCGTCACCAGGCATACCCATCAGCGGGCCAAACAAAGCCTCGAACAACGTAGCGCTCAGCGCGATGGCTACAGTCCCACCGAAAACACTGCGAACCCGCCGTCCTTGCCCGTGGCGGCCCACCAAGCCACCACGCAGGGCCTTAACGATATCCCGCAGGAAAGCGAAATCCTTCGAATCCTCGTACAATCAGGAACCATGGAGGGGCTGGACGGTCGGCCTATGGTGGAGTTTTTGGCCGATACCCTGCATCAACTCCAATGGGATCAGCCCGCCTGTGGTGAGCTTTTGGAAGAGTGCGTTCTTCGCTGGCAGACAGACCGCCGCCTGCCCGACATCAAGGAATTGGTTCAGCATACCAACCCATCCATTGCCAGCCTGACCGCTTCATGGCTGGACAAAGACCACCGCGTGAGCCCCAACTGGGACCTCATGCACGATATCCCTGTTCGGGATCCCTCCGAGAACCGAGGTCGCGAATTTGAAGAAGCATTTCACCGCCTCCTTCACAAAAAAGTGCTCCAATTGCACCGTACCAAAATCCAAGAGCTCAAAGAAAGCCCGGAACCCGAAGCCTTACTTCATCAAATCCGCGAGCTTAAGGAAACCGAAACCATGCTCGCCAAAAAATTGGGCATGGTCATCACGCATTGATTTAGCGAGGGTACGCCACGCACCACAACCAAGCTCGGCCCTCGTGGTCGACCCACCCGGCCTCAAAGCCCATCCATTCCTCTGAGTTGCGTCCCTGCCTGACCTCACCAGACCAAGCAGGCCTGCACTCGTTGAGGGTAAACCCAGCCTGCTGGCCCTGCGGAATATCATCCAAAGTAGCCGGGGCAGATGTGGTAGGGGCTATTTTATTTAAAGTGTTAATTATTTGATT
>RFPG01000253.1 GCA_009926245.1 Sphingobacteriia bacterium
CAAGTAGGTGGTGGTGGACGCAAAGAGAGGACCTGCCAATTGGATCAGGTAATTGAAGGCGACCAGACTAATGGCCGAATTGACGAGGGACAAAAAAATCAGAAGTCCCAAGGCCTCCATACCGCCGGGGCGGTTCATGCCGGCCATGGGATCGCCCAGGATGGCGAGGGCCAAGAGCGCAGGCACCGAGGCGATCACCAAGGGAAAGGAAGCGGTTAGCCAGGGGGTGATGCCCCGCAGTTTGTGACCGACGGTGTTCACGGAGATTCCGTAAAAAAAAGTTGCGAGGACCAAAAGCAAGGCCAAAGCGGGTTGGGCGGAGCCAGCCACCCGGTGTTGGGATAAAATGAGGAGCGAGGCACCCGCCAGCCCCAACAGGAGTCCCCAAATTTGGCTGCGGTGGGTGGGTCTTCCAAAAAATGACCATCCCACCACCAGGGTGAAGAGGGGGGTCAGGGCGTTGAGAACGCCGGCCGCTCCGCTTTGGATGCCGGTCTGGGCGACCGCAAAGAGCAAGGCGGGAATCCCGTTCCCAATCAGACCGACCACCGCAAACCAGGGCAGCAAGCGCCAATGGTCCCGGCGCATATGCCAGAGCCAGAGGGGGACCATGGCCAGACCGGCCATGCCAATGCGCATGGTTGCCAGTTCGAGCGGTGGAAAGGCCGGCAAAATGCGCTTCATGAGGATAAACGATGAGCCCCAGAGCAGGGATAGGCCCCCTAGGATGATATAGGCCAAGGGTCCAACGCCGTTGGTCTGGGGGGTGGAGGTTCCTGGTTCTTTCATGAATTCGACGAGTGGCCGTCGTTTTGCCACACAAAAGTCGCTATAGACCCGCCTCCCGTGGTTAACGCCTAGTAAGTTTGTCCTTTCATTCTTAGCTAACTCTTTTATGCGCGTTCGTTTTGCCCCCAGTCCCACCGGCCCTCTCCATCCAGGGGGGGTTCGGACTGCTTTGTTCAATTATTTGTTGGTTCGCAAGTTGGGCGGACAAATGGTGTTACGGATTGAGGATACGGATCAGACCCGCTTTGTTCCTGGAGCCGAAGAATTCATCATTGAATCGCTGAGCTGGTGCGGGATTGAGTTTGACGAGGGCGTTCACAAGGGTGGCCCCTTTGGCCCGTACCGTCAGAGCGAACGCAAGGCCATGTACAGGCAATACGCTTTGCAATTGGTGGAATCGGGGCATGCGTACTATGCCTTTGATACCGAGGAGGAGCTGGATACCATGCGGGAGCAATTCAAGGCATCGGGTGTTGCATCGCCTCAGTACAATGCGATCAGCAGGGTACGCATGAAAAATTCGTTGAGCCTGCCTTCGGACGAGGTGGCCCGTCGCTTGGAGGCCGGGGAGCCTTACGTCATACGATTCAAGATGCCCAGGGGTCGCGAGGTCCGGGTGCAGGACCGAATCCGGGGTTTGGTGGTGGTGCAGACCGCGCAATTGGACGACAAAGTTTTGTTCAAAAGCGATGGCATGCCCACCTATCATTTGGCCAATGTGGTGGACGATCGTTTGATGCAAATCACCCACGTAATTCGTGGTGAAGAGTGGTTGCCCAGCACTCCGCTGCATGTATTGTTATACGAGGCCTTTGGTTGGCAAGACAGGATGCCTGAATTTGCCCATCTTCCTTTGTTATTAAAGCCAGACGGAGATGGTAAATTATCCAAAAGGGACGGAGATCGTTTGGGTCTGCCCTTTTATGCAACCGAGTGGACCAACCCCGAAACGGGGGAGAAAACCCCCGGTTACAGGGAGGCGGGTTATTTTCCGGAGGCTTATGTTAATTTTTTGGCTTTGCTGGGCTGGAATCCCGGGGATAACCGGGAAATTTTTGGAATGGATGAGTTGATTCAGGCTTTTAGTTTGGATCGTGTTAACAAACACGGGGCTCGCTACGATTTCACCAAATTGCAGTGGTTCAATCAGCAATACCTGCGGAATTGTTCGGTGGATTCGTTGGTGGAGCCTTGTCGTAAGCTTCTGATAGATAAAGGATGGGAGGTTGAAGACGTGGTGTTAAAGGCGTTGATTCCCTTGGTGATGGATCGCATGGTGTTGGTGGCGGATTTTGCCAAAGAAGTTGCTTCTTTTTTTGAGGAACCAACGACCTACGATGAATCGGTGGTCGCCAAGAAATGGGGAGGGGTCTTTCCGGCCGTGCTCGATGAATTAATTGGTTGTTATGATTCAACGGAGGATGTTTGGGGGGCGGCGGTGGCGGAGGCACTGTTCAAGGAGGTGGCCGCCAGGCACGGGGTCGCTCCGGGCAGTCTGCTCCAGGGCCTGCGATTGGCCGTCACCGGACAAGCCTCGGGCCCTGCCCTTTTCGAATGGATGGGCCTCCGCGGACGCAGCGCCTGCGTTGCCCGTCTACGACGGGCCGCCGCCGCCCTCCCCGCTTCTTAAATTCCGTATCCCTCCAGGCACTGCTTCAGTCTCCCCTCCAGTCAGTCTTCCAGTCCCCCCTCCAGTCCCCTCCGATTGTTTTTTCCCAGCATCTTTTTTGTCTAGACAACCATGCAAAATATCCGCTACGAACACCACGGTTCCTTGGCGCACATCACCATCAACCGCCCCGACAAACTCAACGCCCTCAACCGCCGGACCCTCTTGGAAATTGAAGAGGCCGTGGCCATGGCAATGTCCGATGCCGCCGTGCATGC
>RFPG01000254.1 GCA_009926245.1 Sphingobacteriia bacterium
GACAAGTCCTGCGTTTTAATTCTCTTTATCTGCAACCACTGCCCTTATGTTGTGGCGTATTTGGATCGAATTAACAAGCTTTTCCGCCGCTACTACGAAGACAATCTGGGCGTTCTCCTCATCAATTCCAACGACCCGGCCAAATACCCGGTGGACTCTTTTGAAGGAATGCAGGCATTGGCCAAACAGTACGGATGGGAATCCATCTACCTCCACGACGAAACCCAAGAGGTGGCCCGCATGTTCGATGCCAAGCGAACCCCGGAGGCCTTTTTGTTCAATTCAAGTCGTGAACTCGTGTACCACGGGGCCATTGATGATAGCTGGGAGCAACCCAACCTCGTCACCCGGGTTTATCTGGAGGACGCCATTGAATACACCTTGGACGGTTTGGAAGTGGATGTGCCTCATGTGGATCCAGTGGGTTGCAGTATAAAGTGGAAACCCGCATGAGTTTGAACGCCTCGATGACGGATTTCCATGCGGATCGGGACCAGATCGAAAAAGCTTGGTCCAATCCCCAACTTCGCTCAGACCCCTCCACCGTTCGTTCGGTGCACCGCATCATGGAGGCCTTGGATCAGGGACTTCTGCGTACGGCCGAACCAGGCTCCAACAGCGAATGGTCTGTTTTGGAATGGGTTAAAATGGCTGTTTTATTGTATTTCCCTCTCCAAAATTCGGCAACCATCCATGCCGGGGCGTTGGAATTTTACGATAAAGTCCCTTTGAAATCCGGTTTCGAAAAACTGGGGATCCGGGTCGTGCCACCTGCGGTTATTCGTTACAGTAGTTTTATTGAACCGGGTTGTATCGTCATGCCTTCTTTTGTGAATGTTGGTGCAAGGGTTGGTGCAGGGACCATGGTGGATACGTGGGCGACGGTGGGATCGTGCGCACAGATTGGTCGCGATGTGCATTTGAGTGGTGGCGTTGGAATTGGAGGTGTTCTGGAACCCATCCAGGCCAGCCCTGTGATTGTTGAGGATGGCTGTTTTGTGGGATCCCGCTGCGTCGTGGTCGAAGGTGTGCACCTCGAAAAAGAAGTGGTGCTGGGTGCAGGCGTGACACTTACGGCATCATCCCCCATCGTTGACATGAGTGGTTCGGTGACCCAGATCTACAAAGGCCGAGTACCGGCGCGCTCGGTGGTCATTCCGGGAACCATGCCCAAGGAATTTCCAGCGGGCACGGCCCAGGTTCATTGCGCGATTATTATTGGTCGACGTCATGAAGGCACCGATCGCAAAACATCGCTCAACCAGGCCCTTCGCGATTTTGAGGTGAGCGTTTAATCAGCGTCGGTAACGCGCAAAGGCCTTTTGAAACTTCTCGACCTTGGGCCTCACAACCAACTTGCAATAAGGTTCCTCGCCGTGGAGGCGGAAATATTCCTGGTGATAATTTTCGGCCACATAAAAGACCCCGGCCTCGGCCAATTCGGTCACCACGGGACGACCAAAGGTGTTGTCTCGTTGGAGGCGCTCCATGAATTCGGTCGCTGTCTTTCGTTGTTCATCACCCCTGTAAAAGATTACTGACCGGTATTGGGTCCCGACGTCTTCCCCTTGACGATTGAGCGTGGTTGGGTCATGGGTTCCAAAAAAAATCTCTAATAAATGTTCCAACGAAATTACCGAGGGATCAAAGTTGAACTGCACCACTTCGGCATGACCCGTTCGGCCCGTACAAACTTCGCGGTACGTTGGCTGCGCGACCTGTCCGCCCATATAACCGGATCGAACATGGGTTACACCTTTGACTTGTTCAAAGACGGCTTCGACACACCAGAAACATCCTGCACCCAGGGTCAGTGTTTCCAATGCTTGGTGGTTGGAGGGGGGTTCAACCGTGGAGGGGGCCGTTGATTCCATAGGCTTTTTGGGGTTTTGAAAGGACGAATCCAGCTGGCAAGCCGTCAGGGCTAAGAAGCCTAAAGCGGCGGTCCATACGGCCATTTGCAGAAACGAAGGTTCAGGGTTGGAAGGGAAGGCGGGTGGCCAGATCAGCCGGGCTGTAGGCAATGGACTTGAGCGTTTTGCGGTCCGAGCGACGATAGACCAAGTGAAGTCCGTCCACGGTTTCCACATCGCATTCGATGTTATGGAGCTCTTGGTAATGCAGGACAGTTGCTTGGGCTTCTTCTTCGCTTTGACAGGCTTTGCTCATGTTGGAGCGATGCACTTCGCCAAACAATTCCGCAAAAACTTGACCCAATCCCAATTCGTGAATGGCGCCGCTGAGGACATATTGCAGGTCGCAAAGAGCATCGGCGGCTTCGACCAAATCACGCTTGGCCAAGGCATCGCGTAATTCGTTTAACTCCTCCTGTAACAAATTGATTCTCAATTGACAGCGCTCTTCACTAGGAAGTCCTGGTTCAGCCGCGACGGGATGACGAAAAAGGTGATGAAACTCGGAAACCTTGGTTAGGGCCGATGCTTCGGCAAAGGTCATGGGTTCCTTGCCGTTGGAATGTTCACCCATGGTTGGAGAATTAGTAGGAGGATGGAGAACCTTCCTCGTCGTGACGATCTTGACGATCGTAATCAAAATCCGGCATTAACTCGGTCTTGACGTAATCGATGGTCTCCTGTAAACCGTTCAAAAACTTATTGAAGTCCTCTTTGTAAAGAAAGATTTTGTGTTTGACGTATTGGCCATCATCAA
>RFPG01000255.1 GCA_009926245.1 Sphingobacteriia bacterium
GGAGGACAAAAATTCCGTGCGACGTAAAAGCAGACGGCTGCCCCCATCTTTGGGGATAACCGCTTGATAATCAGGGTATTTTTGGTCAATAAGTCGGCAAGTCAATTCCAAATCCCCGAATGCAAATACAACGTGGGTGTTGTTATACGAAACCTTCACCGGAGATGCATCCCCAGGCAATGTAGCTTTCAAAAGGTTCAACGCTTTGCGGGGCACAATAAAACCCGCAGAGGCAGGAACCTCAATACCACCCTGCTTGTGCAGGACCAGCTTGTGGGCATCGGTCGCCACAAAGCTCAAAGTGTCTCCGGCGCATTCCATTTTGACACCCGTCATCGCCAATCGCAATTCATCGGTTCCTACCGCAAATAGAGTATTGGAAATTCCCGTCAACAAAGCATCGGATGGCAGCTCAAACTGCTGATTTCCGGTCATCTCCGGCAGGGTTGGAAATTCCTCGCCGTTCTCTCCGGACAATTTGAACTTACCCTTGTCGGTATGCAACTCCACGGCGAACGTCTTGGGATCCAGGGCCAAGGATATCGGCTGATCTGGAAGGGTCTTGAGGGTTTCCAACAAGATTTTTCCCGGAACCGCCACCTTGGCCTGACCATTGCCTTCGACCGCAAGTCGGGTCCGCATCGTCGTGTTCAGATCGGTCGTACAGATGGTCAATTGCCGCCCTTCGACATCAAATAAATAATGATCCAGAATGGGAAGTACGTTGTTGGTCTGGATAACACCCTGCACGGCCTGAAGCTGGCGCAAAAGGTTGGAAGAAGAGACAATGAATTTCATAGGGAGACTTTGGTAATAGCGTGTTTCAAGAAGCAATTTAGAATGTTCAAAGGGGGTTTGAGGTGGTTTCGCTCAATTTTTCCTCAAAAATAGGATTTCCTGTTCAAGAACCCACCGATTGGCCGCTCAAGAACCCGCCGTCAATTGGCTCCTTCTAGCATAGAACCACGGGATGGCCCTCCTTTGCAAAACCCCAAACTCGTTCATGCCGTGGTGGAAAAAATAATCCCGGTCCAAATCGGGCGCCACATTCAACAAGACCACATCCAATTGATTCAGCTGGCTTTTGGGATAAACCGATATCAAATGCAATCGACCGGACTTTTCCCATACCCGCACCCGCATTTTTTCGGGTACACGACTCGGCACGCTGTCCCGCATGGGTTGATTGTTTTCAAAACCCTCCACCGGCATAAAACCAAACCCCTGCCACAAAGAAGCCACCGCCTCGGGATTCGGCTTCAATTCCGGGCCGGATTGACCGGTTTTGGGGTCAAAAGCCCTCAACTGCATACCTCCATCGGGCTGACGAAGCATTTCATAACTCTCCTGGGGCTCGTAAGGGTATTCAACCACCAGGCGCATCAGTGAATCGGGCTGAAGGCGCAACAAAACCCTCTCACGCATCTCTTCTTCATCCGTAAAAAATCGCGTGCTCAGGTAGCCCTCCCATCCCGGTAAATGCAAAACATACGGCAATTCCGAACCCTCGAGCATGGCATAAGTTCCTCGCATGTCCGGTGTTCCGGAACCAACATAGTAAACCTTTTTTTCCTTGTTGGCCAGGTACACCTCAACCTTCACCCCGAGAGTGGCAAGATTACGAAAAACGGTTTGAACAGCAGGTCGGGGAACCGGCGTTTTGACCTCCCATCGGTGCAAGGTTTCCAAAATGGTTTTTACAGCATCCGGGCGAGGCACTTTGGTTTGATTGAGCGTCCAAGGCCCTCCAAGGGGCCGCTCCAAGGTTAGCTGCTTGCCTTTGCGATCAGCCAAAAAAATTCGAACGACCGATGCTGTATCCTGAATCCCAAAAGCAGTCTCCGACACCTTCAGTGTACCCGCACTTCGCTGACGCCAGACCATCCAACTCAAAAGCGCCAAAAAGCCAAAGACCAGAAAATAAGGTATATTTTTTTTCATGAAAGGCCCTTTTTGTCCACCAAAGGACGGATGTAACGCCGACGCCGTGCATAGAATCTCCAGCTCCCAAAAACCAACAGCAAAACCAATGGAACACCCAAATTAAAGGCTTGCCAATAGGTTTTTTGAGTCTTGAGCTTCCGTCCATCCAACAAGCGCAAACTGATTTTGCGAGCCCTAAGTTCAATGGTACTCCGATCTTCCAATAAATAAGCAACCGTATTCAATGCAAAATTCCGGTTTCCGTATTGCTGACCTGTAAAACGATCCAACCCCAACGGATAAATGTCCCCGGTTGATGGTCGAACTTCATTCCGTAACACATCCCCATCCGCCACCACAATCATCCGTCCGTTGCGCACACTGTCGATCGGTTTCATTCCAAGAGAATCCACCGCCCGCAATGCAAAGTCATTGAGAATTCTCTTGCGGTATGCCGAATAAAAAGTCCCTTCCAACAAAACCGCTAAAGGCAAAGGCTGCGTTTGGAATTGACTTTCTTCGAGGGCTTCGGTCGCCGTCCCCAAATGAACCCTCAAAGGTGAAGCCAAAACCCGGCTACGATCCGAAGATGTTAACAACACCTTTTTGGTAAGCCCGGGAGCGGTTACTGTATCGATACCACAAAATCCGACCCCCGCGCATCACAAAGTGATCCAACTTGTAGCGGGCCCAGTCACTGAAATAAGTAGACGGTTTCGCCACCACGAGCAGGTCAA
>RFPG01000256.1 GCA_009926245.1 Sphingobacteriia bacterium
GATACCACCTCGATTCGACGAGAATCGTCCAACGTAGCCGGATCCAAGGCCACGGCCATCAGGGCGGTGGATGTTTGGGGGTTGACCAACAAACGCTCGTAGGCGTTTTCAAAACGATCCCCCCCGCTGTTCCAACCGTTGGGCCCCAAACGCTGCTGGTATTCAAAGGCCCGCAGGCTATCATTGCGTACCAGCAAAGGCAAATCCGCGACAGTATAGGCCTTGGCGATGCCGGGGATTTGGCGAATGGAGCCGGCCAGCTGGGACCATTCCCTGGCAAAGGCGGGGTCGGCAACCGAAGGCACGGTGACCCCCACCACCATCACATTTCCATCCACCCCAAAGCGTTTGCAAAAATCCTGGTAGGCCCGGTAAGCCGTATCGCTTTCGGGAATGAGCCGATTGCCTTGGTACGACATCTTGACCTTGGTGGCCTGCCAACCCATCAAGCAGGTCAGCGCCAGGACCAACCCAAGCAAGGGCAGTCTTTGCCTAAGAATCAAACGAGCGATGCCAAACCAAACCATGGATGTGTTATGAGTTTTTTTGAAAGCGATGGGTCAGAGATGTCGTGGAATGTCCCTCCAGCAAACTCACCAAATGAACGCGACCCCCGGCCTGCAGGACCGTATCAGCACCCACCACGGTTTCGACGGTATAATCCCCGCCTTTGACCAAAACATCGGGGACCAATAGACGAATCAAATCGCCCGGATCTTCTTGGCCAAAGAGCACCACGGCATCGACCCAAACCAAGGCAGCAAGAACGGCAGCCCTTGCGTTTTCGTCCTGCACCGGGCGCTGGGGTCCTTTGAGACCCCGAACCGAAGCATCGTCGTTGAGGGCGACCACCAAACGATCTCCCTGAGCCGCCGCTTCGCTCAATACCTGCAAGTGACCGGGATGCAAAAGATCAAAACAACCGTTGGTAAAAACCCAACGATGACCCTGCGCCTTCCATTCTTGGACCAGCGCCAACAGATCCTGATCGTTACGAAAGATTGGAGCCGCTTGGGTTTGCATGGGGATTGACCGGTAGCGTAGCCTCGACGAGGTGGTCGCGGTACAAACTCATCAAAAAATAACTAAGACCACCCACCACCACGACCAGGACGGTTTGGGCCAAATGGCTGAGCGTTGCAAAGGCCAACGCCGTGCTTGGGCTCATCGCCAAGCCTGGAATCATGCCCAGGGTCCATACAATGGCCGCATGATAGGCGCCCATCCCCCCTTGAACCGGCATCACAAAACCAAAGGCCCCGGCCACCAACAAAAGCATGGCATCGGGTGCCCCCAGAGATTCCGCCCCGGGGAAGGCAAAAAAGCAGAAATAGGTCATCAAATAATACCCCAACCAAATCAAGGCGGTGTAAACGCCGACCAACCAAGGGGATGGAACATGACGCAGACCGGTCACGCCTTTGCCTATATCGGCCAAGGTTTGTCGAATTTGGGCCGGAACCGGCACCAGGCGACCCAAGGTCCTCCAAAGCACCACCACCGTTGCCATTCCCAACAAAAAGGCTACCAAAAAACCGAGGGAAACCCCGGAACCCACTTTTGTTGTAACAAAATTCAAAACAGGATCCAGCAACATATCCTGGTATCCCAACAAGACCCCGAGGGCCAGGACCAACAAGACCGCCAAATCCAACAATCGCTCCAGGACCACCGTGCCAAAGAGGGCACTCAAACCCAAGGGGGTTTTGCGGGCCAAAAGCAGGCAGCGGGTGATTTCCCCCAACCGAGGCAAAGCCAGGTTGGCCAGGTACCCCGACATGACGGCATAAAAGGCCTTGAGCGCCGAAGGGCGATGACCCAAGGGTTCTGCCAGCAAGGCCCAACGTAAGCCCCTGAACCAATGGCTCAAAAGGCCGCATAACAAAGCCGCTCCTATCCATTCCCAACGGGTTTGGGACAAGGCATCGGCAAATTCGCGAAGATCAATCTTGCGAAAAACCAGGTACAAGATGATGACCCCGGCGATCAACGACAAAAGGGCGCCCCATGGTCGACGTCGAGCTGGCTGCGTTGGGACGGACGGGGCTGAGCCCGGCTGGGATTCGTCGTGAATCATCCGACGATTAACCGGTTGTTATCGTCCGGAAAGACGGTCAAGGGATGGTGATGAGCCGCCTCTTCGGGCGTGTAAAAACCGTAGCCAATCACAATCACCAAATCACCCACCTGGGCCTTGCGGGCTGCAGGTCCGTTCAGGCAAATGATCCCGGTATCGGCTTCGCCCTCGATGACATAGGTTTCCAGCCTTTCGCCGTTGTTAATGTTGACCACCTGAACACGCTCGTAGGCCATCAGGCCCGCGGCCTCCATCAAACGCTTGTCAATGGTAATGCTACCGATATAGTGCAACTCGGCCTGGGTGACCTTGACACGGTGCAATTTGGATTTGACCATTTGTATCCACATAAGCGGTTTTTTGGAGGGGTTGGACTGCGAAAAGCGGGCAAATCTACGGAGCAAGGAGCTCATTATCGATTAAACGGACCGAACCCAGCCAGCCGGCAAAAAGGGCGCGCGGCAGGCCGTCGTCGGCGGGACCGGACCAGGGGTCCAAGGTCCCATCCCGGACCAGGCTGAGGTATTCGGGGCGAAGGCCCTCCTGCTCCAGGCGATGCAGCCCCC
>RFPG01000257.1 GCA_009926245.1 Sphingobacteriia bacterium
CTACCGATCCGTACCACCACCGGAATAAGGGTGTCCGCGATATTTCGTAATCCAAAATTCTGAAGACGAACGAAAACGGCAAAGGGCTCTCCACCACGGACCTGGTAATTGTTATTGGGTACGGAGATCAACGTGCCTGTTGAATTCGAGGCAATCAACTGCACCCCAACATCCCTCACCGGAGGCATGGACACGGTAATATTATCAATGGCTACGCCGTTGGAAACCGTGGTTCCATTGGACCGGAATACCAGGCGGAAACGAACTTTGGAAGCCGTTCCACCCAAGGCGCTTCCTTTGAACAAAGAGTCTGGCAAACGAATTTCGCTGGAACGCCATCCCCCGCTACGACCATCCCAAGCCCCGGAGGTGGTCAGGCCACTGATGCTGGGACGATTGTACCAATTGCTTTGGGCGGCATTGGGCAAAGCACTGTAAATCCCTAATTTCTGCCAATTGGGCACGGCGATGTTACGGGTGTATTCCAGCCAAAAGCCATCACCGGCGCCTGCGCTGGCTGGATTGGTGACCCCACCACTATCAATCGCCCTCCATTGCATAAAATTCAAGTAGGATTGTTCCGCCGATTGAAAATTAAAGACCGGTGATTCCAATACATAAAAAGCATTGTTAGGGTAATTGCCGTTCAATGAATCCACTGTCCATGCCTTGGTGCCCGCAAAGGCATTGTTGATGATACTCTTGCCAGGTGTTCCGCGGACCCATCCCCCGGGGTTGTAAACCGGGTTGTTCACAGGACCTGTCAACACAAAGGGGGACCAAAGGTCGTTGCTCACTTCAAAACCATCTTGGTAAGGAAGATTCAAACCATTCAACGCCACAAAAACCCGGGGATTGGTCACCGAAGGATTGATGGCCTGGTTGTTACGAACCGAGCGGTCCAGGGCCCGAACATAATAGGCCACGGTATCACTGTCCGAAACGGCTGGAACCTGCGCTAACCAATTGCAATAACCATCGATTTCACCGGTCATGGTCACCGCATCAACGCGTAGACTTCCCGTTGTCGCATAGGTTTGACCCGTTGTTGCCGCAGCATAAGCCGCGGTACCAGGAGCGAAGACCGAAACGAGGCGAACCCGAAAGGTGGAATTGTTGTCCACCCCACTAAGGCCCGAAAAATTGGCTGTTCTGTTATGATACCAGCGGTTGCCGCCCAGATTGGCCCGGTAGAGGTTCGCCGTATCGGTTCCAACCCCGGTATAAGGGGTCCAGGTACCGCCCCCGTTCGTCGAATATTCCAAACGAACAAATCGCGAAGCCGTCGCCGAATGGTAGATATCAAAACTCAAGCGTATGTTCTTGCGGCCCGTTGTTGAAACATTGAATTGATAACCGCGAAGGGTATTGGTATTAATTGCAGGGTAATTGGTCGTGGACCAAGTGAAATTGGTAGCCCCTGCAGCTGAGTCCGAAGAATTATTTACGGTTGTGGCAGCGCTGCCCAAAACAAAACTACCGGTTGGCGAATTCACCAAGGCTGCAGAACCCGTACCACGGTGAGGGGTCGGTGCGGTTATACCCCCTGGGATGGTGGCTGCTGATGCTCCATTAAAATTCCAACGCGCCAGGGTATCCCGGACCAAAGGAGCGCGTGTCATCCCCACCATTTGGGTGCTGCCGTTGTTCACCTTGTAGTGCAAAAAGGCGGTGTCCACTTCGGAGCCGTCCGTAATCTTAACAGGTATGGTAAACGGTCCTAGGTTGTAAACCGCCCCGAGGAAGACATCGCATTGCTGGAAGGTGGTCGGCCATTCCACCAAAGGGGGACCGGAGGCCGTAAACGAATAGAAAGCGGCTGTATCCGGTAGTTTGCGTCGAAAACGCAAAGGCGAATTGTCCACCGCTTCGATGTAATAACGAACCGAATCGCCATCCACGGTAAAGAGGGTGTCTCGGTAATTGATACTGCCCACATTGGGCATGCGGCGAATCTGTAGCGGCCCGTTGTTAATTGAATAGGCCAAAATCGCGCTGTCAACTCCAGAGGCATCGCTCATTTGGGCATTGATGACAAAGGGCCCAGGACTAAACTGATAACCCACCACCGGAGCACTGTGGACCACCGTCGGGTTTCGGGAGGCGATGTAGGTGATGAAACTATCCCCCAAGGCTGCCTGGTTAGGGAAATATCGAATGTTACGGCGAGGCGAGGAGTCCATGGCCCGAATAAGGTAACGAACGGTATCCCCGTCGGCTATTCGGGTCGAATCCAGATTCCCGACCCAGTTGAGCGTCGTGCCTTGACGAAGCATACGAACCGAATCAACGATGCCGCTGTTGATGCGGTAAAAGAGATGAACCCCGGCCGTGTCAATACCGGTTGAATCGCAGCCCAAGGAATCCCGGACAACGGCCGTAAAACTCTGGTTGATGTTAAATTGAACACCTGTCAGTGCGGTGTGGGTGATGAGCGGGGGGATTCCCTCCGAAAAGGCCGATGTCACCAAAATGGAGTCTACCAACCAGCCGTAGGCCGAAGGCACGGTTCCCAATCCGTTGTTATTGCCGTCTTTGAGGAGGAAACGAATCCGGACATCGGCACGGTTGGAAACAAAGGGTGACATGTCAAAGCGCTCCTGCTTCCACCAAGACGCCAAAGGCGTTGCGCCCTGCGAG
>RFPG01000258.1 GCA_009926245.1 Sphingobacteriia bacterium
AGGCCTGTATAAAATGCAAGGCATGGGCTTGTTCAGCGGCTTCCCGGCTTTGGGATTCCGTCGCCGTCGGACGACCGTAGGCGATGTTTTCGGCCAGGGTCCCTCCAAACAAGCTAAGATCCTGAGGAACAACCGCTAATGATTCACGGTAGGTGCGTAGGTCCATGGTTCTCAAATCCCGGCCATTGACCAAGATGCCCCCGGAATCCGGCGCATAGAATCCCAACAACAAATGAACCAAGGTAGATTTCCCGGCTCCGCTGGGCCCGACCACGGCCAAACGCTCACCCTGCCGTATTCGAAGACTGACCCGGTCCAGAACCTGGACCTCCGGCCTCGAAGGATAGGCAAAGGATACCTCCTCCAATACCAGGGCATCGGGTTCCTCTCCATCCGATCCTCGGAGGTTGGGAGTGGACGACAAGGATGCACCTTTCTCGGCCCATACCTCGTCCTCGGTGGGCTCTTTGAGCAAATCCGAAACCCGTTCGGTGGCACCCAATGATTTTTGGAGCTGACCGTACAACTCAGCAAAACTGCCCATAGCCCCACCCACAAAAGTGGCATAAAGCACAAAGCCTGTCAATTCGCCCACACTCATTTGTCCTTCCTGAACCATCCCCGCACCATACCACAAAACCAAAACCACGGTTCCAAACAAACCAAAAACAATAAATGCCGCAAAGGCCCCCCGGTACCAAGCCGCCTTCATGACTTCGCGGACCGTGGCCTCCAAACCGGTCCGGTACCGAGCCCCTTGCAAGACCTCACCGGTATAGGCCTTGACCATCGCAATGGACTGCAGGGTTTCTTCGACCACCACCTGGCTGTTGGCCAATTCATCCTGAGCCCTCCCCGCCAAGCGACGGATTTTGCGACCAAAAACCACGGCAACCAAAACCAACAAAGGCAAGATCATTAACAAAAACAGGGTTAGGTTCCATGACGTATACACCAACAAGGCCAGGCCTCCAACCAATACCAAAACCTGCCGCAACCATTCGGTCAGGGTGGATGAAACGGCATCCTGAATTTGGGATAAATCCGAACTAAGACGGCTTTGGAGTTCACCAACGCGATGCTTCATGTAGAAGCTCATGGGCATCCGTAACAAATGATCAAAAACAGCGGAACGGGCATCCGCCAAAACCTTTTCGGCCACTTCAATCATGGTCCGAATGCGCACAAAGGACAGGACCGCCTGCACAGCCAACAAAGCGCCCAAGGCCAAGGCCAAGTGCTGCATATTCCAGGCCGATTTTCCGGGGTTCAAGGCGCTGTCCAGCATGCGCCCCATGAGCCAAGGAAAGGCCAACGAAAGCAGGGTTCCAATCATCAAAAGCAAAGCGCTCAGCAACAAACGACCACGATACGGCTTCACGTACGGCAGAACCCACCGTACACTGCGCCACTGATCGGCCCGTATGCGCGACATTTGTTGGGGGGCATCGGTGCGATGGTTGGAATTGAAGCGAGGTCTTGCCAAGGGGTCGTTATGGATTAAGGGAGGGTAGGTCTTCGGGCATGTCCAAGGATGGTTGGAAACGGGTGGTAATCATCCAGTACAATTGGAGGGGATGACGGGTCCGCCAGGCTGGATCGGTCCAAGACTCCCCGTAGTGCATATAACGTTGCAGACCCTGCTGATCCCAATCCAGGCATATATGCTCCCGAAATCCCATCCCAATCAACCATCCGTCTTCCAAATCTTCGGCCCATTCTTCGTAATACGCATCATCGTCCCCGTGAAAATTCAGGACATTTTCGCCAATCAAAACAAATTTTTGAATACCCGCCGCCAAAAGCGGATCCACCAATTCGCGCTTCAACCACATCACATCGTTGCTCAAGGCATCGTTCCACTCGCCCATCAATTCAATAATTGCGAATCCAAGGGTGTATTCAGCAAACAAAACTTTGACATACAGGGTTTCGGACCCTAGGCTATCCCAATCGGGATGCAACAAATGATCGTATAACAAATGATAGCCTTCAACAGGGCGCTCCTGATGAGCCAGAGGGTTCCAGCGATCCAAGTCTCCTTGGTACAAAGCGGTCCAACGGCCGTATGGTTCCAATAAATGCACGGCTAATCCTTGCTGGGTTGGTTGGGCCTCTGTCGATAGGCTTCCACAGCCCGGTGAACCTGGCCGTATTGACGCAGGTATTCGTCGGCTTGCTCGGCACCCAACCCGGTGGCCTCCATGATCATTCGCCGTGCCCTGTCCTGCAGTTTGAGATTGGACGGTCGAAGATGCGTCATCTTGTTATCCTCCACCAGTCCCAACCCAATCATCACCGAAGTCGTCAGCATGTTCAGGACCAGCTTCTGAGCGGTTCCACTTTTGAGTCGCGTTGATCCGGTCAAAAATTCAGGACCCACGGCCACCACGACAGGGTAGTCCGAACAAGTCAACAGCTCAGCACCGGGATTGCAGGTCACACAACCCGTGGGGATCCCCCGTTGTTGGCAGGCCTTTAAAGCTCCCAGAACATAAGGTGTTCGGCCGGAGGCAGCCAAACCCACCACCGTATCCAAGGGCCCCGGTTGGTAGGCCTCCAAATCCTTCCATCCGGCTTCCTCATCGTCTTCTGCAAATTCCACAGCCTTGCGAATGGCCCCGTCCCCTCCGGCAATCA
>RFPG01000259.1 GCA_009926245.1 Sphingobacteriia bacterium
ATTGGATACCTAAATCCCATGCAAAACCAAGAACCATTGGCTGCTCAATCGACCTGCATTTACATCGTTGGGATGCCGGGTTCTGGAAAATCCACGGCGGGACCTTTGTTAGCCGAATTCTTGGGATGGCGTTTGGTGGATCTTGACCGACAAATTGAAACCGAGACGGGGTGTTCCATCGCCCGTTTTTTTGAAGAAAAAGGCGAGGCGGCATTTCGTGCCACTGAAACCCGTTTTTTGAATCAGACAGCCGGGGCACAACGTTTGGTGGTCGTTACCGGTGGGGGTGCCGTGCTCCAAAACATCGACTGGATGCTGGATCACGGAACCGTTGTTTGGCTGGATCCACCCATCCCCGAACTCGTTGCGCGATTGGCGGACTCCTACCACGAGCGTCCCTTGCTTGCCAAGATGGATTCGCTGAACCTGCCCGAGGCCGTAGAGACCCTCTATTACGAGCGCAGACCTTTGTACGCTCGATCCCACCATCGGGTTCTCCATTCGGAAGACTTGTTGCTTTGGGGAGCAAGCCAAGGAGTGCCTGCCTCCCGTTAACTTCGTGCGGTGAATTGGTTGGACGAACTCAACCCGGCGCAGCGGTCGGCGGTGGAATGCACGGAAGGTCCGGTCATGATTGTGGCGGGGGCTGGTTCCGGCAAGACCAGGGTTCTAACCTATCGCATGGCGCATTTGGTTCGGCAGGGCGAGGATCCTTTTCGTATGCTGGCCTTGACATTTACCAACAAAGCGGCCGGGGAAATGCGCGAACGTATCGAAGCCTTGATTGGACCCTCAGCCCGGTCTTTGTGGATGGGGACGTTTCACTCGGTTTTTGCCCGCCTTTTGAGAAGGCATGCTGAAGTCTTGGGTTACCCCTCCAACTTTAGTATTTACGATACCGACGATACCAAATCGTTGATCAAAACCTTGGTCCGTGAAATGAACTTGGACGAGGCTTATTACAAACCATCTCCGCTTTATGCCCGAATTTCTTCGGCCAAAAACGCCCTGATTACGCCGGATGAATACCAAAACGACGTCGGTCTGATGGCCGGGGATCGGGCTTCGGGACGGGCTCGCTTTGTAGAACTCTACCGCGCCTATGTTCAGCGTTGCCACCGTAGCGGGGCCATGGACTTTGACGATCTCCTTTTGCAGACCTTTCGTCTTTTTAACGAACACCCCGATATTCTCCACCAATACCAGATGCAATTCAAACACCTTTTGGTGGATGAGTTTCAGGACACCAACCGGGTTCAGTACCGCATTGTCAAGCTGTTATCGGCGGTGCATCGCAATGTTTGCTTGGTTGGCGATGATGCCCAAAGTATCTATGCCTTCCGTGGTGCCGTTATTGATAACATTCTCAATGTTCACCAAGACTTTCCGGAGGTTCAGGTGGTTCGCCTGGAACAAAATTACCGATCCACGGGGACCATTGTTGGTGCGTCGGGTTCGGTGATTGCCTGCAACCAAAAGCAAATTCCCAAAGACCTTTGGACCGCGAATCCCCAGGGTGAATTGATTGGAATCTTCCGTTGTGTCAGCGATAACGAAGAAGGACGACAAGTGGCGGCCGAGCTCCACGCCCGCAAGCATCGTTTTCAACTGAGCAACCGGGATTTTGCGATTTTGTACCGTACCAATGCCCAATCCCGCGCCTTCGAGGAAGCCTTGCGACGGCAGAATATTCCGTATCGGGTGATTGGGGGGGTTAGTTTTTATCAGCGCAAAGAAGTCAAAGATTTGTTGGCCTACTTGCGCTTGGTCGTGAACACGGCTGACGAAGAAGCCTTGCGCCGGGTTATCAATTATCCGGCCCGTGGCATCGGCAAAACATCCATGGATAAATGGGTTTTGGAAGCCGACCGGCTGGGAATGAGCCTTTGGGAACTTTTGGTGGCGATGGAACAGGGTCATCCCCTCACGGCCGCCTTGGGTGCGGCCGGCAAACGCATGGTGGAATTTGCCCTTTCGGTTCAATCCTGGGCAGTAACAGCCCGCAAAGAAAACGCCATTGTTTTGGCCCGATTGGTTTGGAAGCAGTCCAATCTGCAAACCGAACTCAAAGCCGATACCAGCATCGAGGGACTGGCCCGCGTCCAAAACGTGGAGGAATTACTCAATGCGATCGAAGAATTTTGTGAATCAGACGAAGTCATTCCCGGGGACGATCGCAGTCTGGGGGCCTTTTTGCAACATATCTCCTTGCTGACCTCCATGGACCAGAACAACGATCCCGAGGACCGTGATTATGTTAGCCTGATGACCGTTCATCAGGCCAAAGGCTTGGAATTTGAGGAAGTTTTTGTGGTTGGGATGGAAGAAGATTTGTTCCCATCGGCCATGGCTCGGGATAGCCGGGCCGACCTGGAAGAAGAGCGACGCTTGTTTTATGTCGCTTTGACCCGGGCGCGCAGTCGATTGGTCCTTAGTTATGCATTGACGAGATTTCGTCATGGCAATTTGTGTTACGGAGAGCCCAGTCGTTTCCTGTTCGAGATTGACAAGGCGTTTTTGGCTCAGCCGGCTTTGTTGCGCTCGGGTTCACCGGCTCCGGCATCCGCTGCCTCTTTGCCCTGGGGCGCTGGTCGAAGTACGTCCCCATCCTCCTCGGGTACCGCTCATCCGGGGTCGGGT
>RFPG01000260.1 GCA_009926245.1 Sphingobacteriia bacterium
AAAAGGTCTCCCTCAAGGGCTACCGCATGCTCAAAGACTTTGTTTACCAAAAAAACAACGAATGGTCCGAGGGCACGATTTACGACCCGCTCAACGGCAGCACCTACAGTTGTACCATCAAGATGACCGACCCCAATACCCTTGAAATTCGGGGCTACATCGGCGTATCGGCCTTTGGAAGAACCGACGTGTGGAAACGATTGGCGATAAAGAAATAACATGACCCATTCCAAAATCTTATTCCTGGCCCTTTGTTTGCTCGGCCCCATGGGGTGGACCCAGGCCCAAACGGTTGACAGTTCCCGAGCCCCTCAAGCCACCGAAGACGAGGACTTTGCGATGTACGACCAGGTGGAATTTGCGGATCAAAGCGCGCGTCGCTATTGCTCGCCCAAAATCGAAGGTCTCAGCCCGGCCAAACTCATTAGCATCGGCTACGATTATCAAGGGGGTTACGGACTGGGCGCCGGTGCTTTTTCGAACAAGGCCAGTGACTATTCATGGCCCCAGGACAGCGTCAACGTTCTAAATTCCCGAGGCCTGCGTTTGGGTTTCAATATTCCTGTTGTTTCCCGAACCAATTTGGTTTGGCAAATGGGGGCGAATTACTGGGAACAGCGGTACGCCATCGAAGGCTTGAACGGTGAACCGGTCAACTCTCCCCATCCGTTGATCCAATCCCTGCAGCAGAACGGCTTGCGGACATTGGGCGTGAACACCACCCTTTTCAAGCCCTTGGACGATCGCCGATTCCTCCTGTTTCAAGGTTCGGCGGACCTCAACGGGGATTTTAGCCTGCCAGGACTCATGCCTTTGAAGTACCTCAAGTATTCCGCTGCTTTGATTTATGGAATTCGACCCAATGAAAAAAAGCAATGGGGCTTGGGTATTGCCCGAACCTATCGGGTTGGCGAATTGAACTATATCCCGGTCTTCTTGTTCAATTGGACCGATCGATCCAACAAATGGGGCAGTGAAATCCTTTTCCCGGCCAGAGCCCATGTACGTTACACCTTCAACCCTCGGAACATGCTTTTTGGCGGCTTTGAATTGGAGGGTCAGAGTTACCGTCTATGGGACGGTCCATCGTACATTTCGTACAATCTCCGTGGGGAAGACCTCGAGATACGTCGCGGCGAAATCCGCCTTCGGGCCATGTACGAGTTTTCGCTGAGGGACTTTGTTTGGATGTCCGTCCAAGCGGGTTACCGAATCAATTACCGATACGAAGTGGATCGTTTGAGTGGTGGTCAAGAAATCTACAGAGCCTTTGGGCTTCTGAGCGATGCACCCTATGTTATGGAAAATCGATTGGGCAATCCCCTGTACTTCCAGGTGAGCGTTAACTTGGTAAGCCCCTAAGGCTGACAGCCCCTCTGTTTTGTAAACCGCAGAGCCTCTGAAAAAAAGGGCCTTACTTTCCGATACAAAATCGTGAAAAAATGGCTCCCAGAAGGTCGTCGGTAGCGATTTCGCCGGTGAGTTCGGCTAAATTCCGCAGGACGGCGCGCATTTCTTCGGCGAGGAGTTCAGTGCCTAAATTCTCTTGCAGACCTTGGTGGATTCGGTCCAGCGTAGTGGCGGCTTCTTCCAAGGCTTGACGCTGACGGGCGTTAACGGCCACAAAATCGCCTGACAAACGACCCAACGAAACCACCGAACTCATGCGTTGCCGCAGCAGTTCCAAGCCCTCTCCAGTCCGGGTGGACAAGGCCACCAAATCCGGAAATTGTTGCAGCCATGCATCGTAATGATGGGCTTGGTCCGTGAGGTCCGTTTTGTTCAAGACCACCAAAACCTTGCTTTGACGACCCGCCAGGTTCAATAGCTCCATCCAACTTTCATCGGGTTGCTCATCCAAACCCGCTACCATCAAAACCAGCCCTGCATGGGCCAACTTGAGGCGGGTGCGCTCCACCCCCATTCGTTCCACCGCATCCATGGACTCTCGCAATCCGGCGGTGTCCATCAACCGAAACGTCAAACCATCAATAACACAAGGCTCTTCGATGGTATCCCGGGTGGTGCCCGGTTGATCCGATACCAAAGCCCGGTCCTCTTGCAACAACGCATTGAGCAAGGAGGATTTACCTGCATTGGGTCGACCGGCCAAAACCGTGGGAATGCCTTTGCGAATAACCTCCCCCGCGGCAAAGGAATCCCGCAGCGACACCACCTGTTCTCGGACGGATCGAACCAAGTCGCGGAGGGCGCTGCGATCCGCAAATTCCACATCTTCTTGCGAGAAGTCCAATTCCAATTCCAGCAAGGCTGCAAATTCGGTCATGCGTTCTCGTAACATTGCAATTTTACGGGCAAACCCCCCTTCCAATTGGTTCATCGCCAAACGATGAGCCATGGGGTTTTCGGCTGCAATCAGATCGGCCACCGCTTCGGCCCTGCTAAGGTCCATTTTGCCATTGGCAAAAGCCCGCCATGTAAACTCACCAGGGCCCGCCATACGCACCCCCGGCAAGTCAGTGCACAAGGCCAAAAAACGCTGAACCACATAAGGCGAAGCATGCAGGCTAAACTCTGCCGAATCTTCCCCGGTATACGAATGGGGTCCTGGGAACCAGGTCACCAAAGCACGGTCCAACAATTGATCCCCGTCCCAAAGGGCCACGAATCGGGCCTGG
>RFPG01000027.1 GCA_009926245.1 Sphingobacteriia bacterium
GCCCAATTGTATGCGCATCCCAGCCTGGAACACGAACCGGCCTCCGGGGGACGTTCCATGAACGGGCATTTTGCCACCCGGTGGTTGGACTCATCGGGTGAATTTGTGGACCTAACCCAGGGTCCCCAATCCACGGCGGATATTTCACCGACCGGGGGCCAGATGGGTCGGGGCCTTGGAATTGCCTTTGCCTCCAAATGGTATCGCCAACACAAGGACCAAGCATCGCAGTCCCCGTTCAGCGTGAACGGCAACGAAATTTCTTTTGTGACCATCGGGAACGCCTCCACCAGCGAAGGGCATTTTTGGGAAACCATCAACGCCGCCGGGGTTTTGCAGGTTCCGATGATGGTATCTATTTGGGACGATGCCTATGGAATTTCGGTTCCTGCGGCCTACCAAACCACCAAGGAAAACATCGGCTCCCTGCTGCAAGGATTTCGAACCGGGCCGGACGGCAAAGGCTTCCGCTTTTATACCTGCCCGGGTTGGGATTACCCCCGCCTCTGCGCGCTTTACTTGAAGGCGGCGGATGCATGCCGCGAAGATCATATGCCGGTTTTGTTTCATGTTACGGAACTAACCCAACCTCAAGGCCACAGCACGTCCGGATCCCATGAGCGTTACAAAAGCCCCGAACGCCTGCAGTGGGAAAAAGAAAACGATGGACTCGTCCGCATGCGTTCTTGGTTGTTGGAACAAGGATGGGCTGATGAGGCCCTCCTGGATCAAATCGAGGCCGAAGCAGCTGCCGAGGCCAAAGAAGCCCAAAACAGGGCCTACAAGGCTTTTCGTCAAAGCATCGCCCCCTGGTTCGATGAGGTGAACCAAGGACTGCAGGCCTTGGCCTTGGCCCTCAGCCAAGTGTCCTCCCCCGCCCTATCCTCTTTGCAGACCCTTATCAACAACCTACAGGCCGAACGCGAACCCTTGCGGCGGGACTTGATGCAGGCCCTGCGACGCAGTCTTTGGGTCGCTCACCAAAACAATCTTCATCACCACGACAACCCCGGCATTCGGGATGCCTCCAAAAATTTGCTGAATTTGCGCAGCCGCATGGAGAGCATGCATCATGTGTTCTACAATCGGGGTCTGCACAGCCTTTCGTCTTCTTCGATCAACCACCTGAACCCCGTCCCGGCCCGCTTTTCCGAAAGCTCCCCGGAGCTCAATGGATTTGAGGTTTTGAACCAATGCTTTGATTATTGGCTGGCCAACGAACCGACTTTCTTTGCACTCGGTGAGGATGTCGGCAAAATTGGCGATGTCAATCAGGGCTTTGCGGGGCTTCAAGAAAAACACGGGGAATCCCGGGTGACCGATACGGGCATCCGTGAAATGAGCATCGTGGGTCAAGGATTGGGAGCCGCCATGCGGGGCCTTCGCCCCTTGGTCGAAATTCAATACCTGGATTACCTGCTTTTTGCCCTTCAAATTTTGAGTGATGATGCCGCCACCCTGCAATACGAGGGGGTCTGGCATTCCGGCTCGCCCATGGGGATGATTCTGCATTCGCTCCGGGGGATGCTGGTTTTGGTACCCCGAAACATGGTCCAGGCAGCCGGATTTTACAATAGCTTGATGCATTGCGATGAACCGGCCTTGGTGGTGGAATGCCTCAACGGCTACCGACTCAAAGAAAAACGTCCCGATAACCTCCACGAATTTCGGGTCGTTCCTGGTCACGCCGAAATCCTTCGGGAAGGAAGCGACCTCACCTTGGTAACCTACGGATCTTGTTGCCGCATTGCGATGGAAGCCGCCGACTTGCTTCAAAACATGGGCCTATCGATCGAGGTGGTGGATGCCCAAAGTCTCCTTCCCTTTGATGTGACCGGGCTTTGCGCTCAATCTCTCCGCAAAACATCCCGCCTCCTCATTCTGGACGAAGATGTACCCGGGGGGGCATCGTCTTATTTGTTACAACAAATCCTGGAAGTCCAAAACGGATTTTCGTTGCTGGACTGGGCGCCGGTCACGTTGACCGCCCAAGCACATCGACCGGCTTACGGATCGGACGGGGACTATTTCAGCAAACCATCGGTCGACGATGTGGTCGAGGCGGTTTGGGGCTTGATGTCCCGTGCCGAACCCGGCTACTATCCACCCCTGCCCACGGCTTAAGCGCCTTATCCTTCGATGGCTGCGCTCAGGCCTTGATCGCAGAGCGCGGTTTGGACCGGCAACAACTCGGCATAGGTTCCTTGTTTGACGGTGCAACGCCCTTTGAGGTGCACAATCCAAGCGCATTGCTCGGCTTGCTCCGCCTCGTGTTGGCAATAGCGCATCAGACAGCGAATTACATGATCAAAGGTGTTGATATCGTCGTTGTAAAGAACTAGTTTTTCGCCTTCGTCCTCTTGCTCAAGCAAAACCGGAAGCGATTGCTCTTTTTCGCGGGTGAGCGGCGATTGAATCATACGCCTTCCTTCTGAGCACTTTGGACCAACAACAGCGTGGTCCATCGGTTCATCTCAGCCTGCGCCATGGGCTCCAAACCCAAGGCGGCGGCCCGCTCCAAAAGGACCCCGGTATCTTCAGCATAAAAGCCACTTAGCCACAATTGCCCCCCATCCTTGAGCCTTTGGACATAGACGTGCATGTCTTCCAACAAAATGTTCCGATTGATATTGGCCAAAATCAAATCGACTTTGGCTTCTTTGGACAGCGCCAAGGTTTCGGCATCCCCTTGCTGCCAAAGGCCCTCCACCCCGTTGCGCTCCGCATTTTCGGCGGCATTGGCGGCCGAACCTTCTTCGATATCCATCCCCCAGACCCATTCGGCCCCCAGTCGCTTCGCCAATATTCCCAAAATTCCCGTCCCACAACCCATGTCCAAGACCCGAAGACCCACCGGCAAAAAAGGAGTCTTGTTGCTACCATCCCAACGCCGGGTTTGAACGGGTTCCCCCGCAACACCTTCCAAGGCAGGCGCTCCCAGCAACCACCAACACATCATCATGGTGGTGGGATGATGTCCTGTGCCAAATGACATACGAGGCATCACGATTAATTCGTGCGCTACATTCTCCAACGGTTCATGAAAGGGGGCGCGGATTCCAAAATGCGTTCCCAAGCGTACCGGTTCAAAATGGGATTCCCATTCCTTGTTCCAATTCACATCTTCGAGGGCATGGGGCTCTTCGATGCCTAGAATCCAGTCCGGAAACTGTTCCAGAAGCCATTCCCGGCATCCTTCCCGAACCTGGCCCTGACGCCCATAGGCCTCCAATGTCCAACCCTGTGGACCCGTGTCCGTTCCTTTACCGTTTGGTTCAAGAATTTGAAAAGAATCGTAACCCCACTCGGCCATTTCGGAAGCCAAGGCTTCCCCTTGTTCCTCGGAATTAACCCGGATACGCCATACCAAGAAAGGCTGCATCCTCAACAAGCGGATAACACAATATCGGCAAAGGCCCGGATCTGCAAGGACGCACCGCCAACCAAGGCTCCGTCTACATCGGGACCGGCCAACAAATCCGCTGCGTTGGATGCGTTCACCGAACCGCCGTAAAGAATGCGTACCGCGGCAGCGGCTTCGGGTCCTCGATTCCGTAACAACCAATCGCGGATCAAGGCATGCACCTCGTTGGCCTGCTCAGGGGAGGCGGTCAAACCCGTACCGATGGCCCAAACCGGTTCGTAAGCCAGGACCAGGGCCGAGGAATCCAGGGACAAACCCTCCCCTTGAAGACCTTCGTGGAGTTGGGTTTGGAGAACAGTCGCATAATCTCCGCTTTGGCGTTGTTCAAGGGATTCGCCCACGCAGTAAACGGCCATCATGCCCTGTTCTTGGAGACGGCGGATTTTCAAACCAGCCTGTATCGAGGTTTCGCCGTGGTATTGGCGGCGTTCGCTGTGCCCAACCAAAGCAAAATCACAACCGGAGGCCGAAAGCATGGCCGCAGAAACTTCACCGGTATAGGCACCGCGTTCGTGCATGGAACAGTCCTGAGCGCCCAACAAAGCATGACCCCTCAATTCGGTTGCCAAGAGCCCCGTATGAGTCAGGGGCACGGCCAGGCCCCATTCCACCCTTCGGTGGAGGCCGTCCTTGATGATTGGCACCATCTGACGAGCCAGGAGTCGCCCCTCTTCGGGCAGGGTGTTCATTTTCCAATTGCCCAAAACAAGGGGCGTTCGTTTATTCATCATAGCATCATTCAAGATCTCGCTTTTCCCAGGTACGCTGGTAGGCACTTTGTTCAAAAACTTCGTTCAGCTTTTGCTTTTCTGTTTCATCCAAGGCGATGGATCGGCGTTGCATCACGCGTTCGGTGGTTTGACAAAATTTATCAAATCGAAAAGTCTCCATGCCTTGGATACCACCCCATCCAAAACAAGGCACGAAAGGCCGGACGAAGCCACCTCCAAAAACATTGGCCCCCACCCCAATCACGGTTCCGGTATTGAACATGGTATTGATTCCGCATTTGGCATGATCTGCCATCACCAGGCCGCAAAAAGTCAGCCCGGTACTCCGAAAGCGAGAGGTCGCGATGTCCCAAAGTTTGACAGGCTCGTAGTTGTTTTTGAGGTTGGAATTGTTGGTGTCGGCACCCCAATTGCACCAACGGCCGATCACGGAATTACCCATAAAACCATCGTGCCCTTTGTTGGAATAAGAATGCAAAACCGAGTTGCTGACTTCCCCCCCCACCTTGCAATAAGGCCCTACCGTCGTATCACCGTAAATTTTGGCCCCCATTTTGAGGGTCGCGTGTTCACCCAAAGCCATCGGGCCTTTGACGAGGGTCCCTGGCATAATTTCAGCGTGGGCTCCCACCCAAATAGGTCCATCGGAGGCATCCAATACCGCCGCCTTGACCTTGGCCGTTGGATGCACCCACACCTGTTGGGGTTGGTAAACCACCGTATGAGGATCGCAATCCGCGCGCTCCTCCCAGGATGGCCAGGTCCATTCCCCGCCGGCTTCTTGCATTCTAGCTACATCCGCTTTGATTTCACGACCGTTTTTCAAAAAAATATCTTCCGGATAATCGAGCAGGTTGGTTTCATGGACCCAAGGAAGCCATTCAACCCCTGCTGCATCCAAAACGCCCGCATCTTCCGCCCCTGGGCGATGAACCCTCAACAAAGGACGATCCTGATAGCTCAAGCCCTGACCATCGCGAAGGCCTGCGATCGTTTCTAACAACTTTGGATCTGGCAATAGCCGAGAGTTCACGGTCAAAGCCAAGGAACGTCGGTTCCAGGCCATTGCCCATTTGTGGGCCAAGGTTAGGATACCCACCCTGATTTCCTCGGGGGGCATGGTATACGTCAGCGGCAAAAGGTGAACCGCCTGCGCATCGTCCGCAAAAGAAACAAGCCCGTTCGACCTCATTCCTGATCCCCGGTGGGGGGGGTACTTTTACTTTTGCGAGATGGACGAGGTGGGGGCGCTGGATCCACCACGGTCACTTGCATTTGGCCTTCGGAATCCGCCTCCAACTTGAGGATTGAACCCGGTTGAAGTTGACCACTAATCATTTGTTCCGCCACCACATCCTCGACGTATTTCTGAATGGCTCGTTTGAGGGGCCGGGCACCAAATTGAGGGTCGTAGCCTTTTTCGGCTAACAAATCCAAGGCCGAAGGAGCCAATTCAACCTGATAACCCAGGTCTTGGATCCGCTTCAGCACCGAACCCAAGGTTAAATGAATGATTTTGGCTAACTCTTCCCGCTCCAAAGAATTAAAGACAATAACATCGTCAATTCGATTCAAGAATTCCGGCGAAAAGGTTTTTTTCAAAGCCCCTTGGATGACCGAATTGCTCTCTTTTTCTTTGGCTTCAACCTTGCTGGGCGTGGTAAAACCAACTCCGGTGCCAAAATCTTTGAGCTGCCTGGAACCAATGTTCGATGTCAAGATGATGAGGGTGTTTTTGAAATCCACCTTGCGACCCATTCCGTCGGTCAATTGGCCATCATCCAAAACTTGCAACAACAGATTGAAAATATCCGGATGCGCTTTCTCAACTTCGTCCAGCAGAATAACAGAATAGGGCTTGCGACGGACTTTCTCGGTCAGCTGACCCCCTTCTTCGTAACCCACATAGCCCGGAGGGGCACCAACAAGTCGAGATACGGCGAATTTTTCCATGTACTCGCTCATGTCAATACGGATCAGGGCATCTTCGGTATCAAAGAGGAAGCGAGCCAGTTCCTTGGCCAATTCGGTCTTGCCAACCCCGGTTGGCCCCAGAAAAATAAAGGAACCCATGGGTTTGCGTGGATCCTTGAGCCCGGCCCTGGTCCGTAGAATCGCTTTACTAACCGCTTCCACCGCACGATCCTGTCCGATGACGCGCTGCTTGAGCTCGGAGGCCATTCGTCCAATGCGCTCCGCTTCGGTTTGGGCGATCCTTTTCACAGGAACCCCTGACATCATGGCCACCACCTCGGCGATATGATCCTCTGTGACCGTAAAGCGGCTTTTGCGGGATTCTTCTTCCCAACGCTGCTTGGCCTGCTCCAATTCTTCGAGGACACGCTTTTCGTTATCCCGGAGCTTGGCAGCTTCTTCGTAACGCTGACTTTTGACAACTTTGTTTTTTTGCTCCCGAATTTCTTCGATCGCAGCCTCCAGGCGAGTCACGTCTTCGGGCACCCGGATGTTGCCGATATGAACCCGGGCACCTGCTTCATCCATGGCATCAATCGCCTTGTCTGGCAGAAAACGGTCGGTGATGTACCGATCGGTTAACTTAACACAAGCGCTGATCGCCTCTTCGGTATAGACCACTTGGTGATGGTCTTCGTATTTCTGTCGAATATTGTTAAGAATTTGGAAAGTCTCCTCCGGCGATGGTGGATCCACCATGACTTTTTGGAATCGTCGGTCCAAGGCCCCGTCCTTTTCGATAAACTGACGGTATTCATTCAAGGTCGTGGCCCCAATGCATTGAATCTCTCCACGGGACAAGGCGGGCTTGAACATATTGCTGGCATCCAGCGAACCCGATGCACCACCGGCTCCTACCATGGTATGAATCTCGTCAATAAATAGGATCACATCGGGGGATTTCTCCAGCTCGTTCATCACGGCCTTCATCCTTTCCTCAAACTGACCTCGGTATTTGGTACCAGCCACCAAGGAGGATAAGTCCAGTGTAACAATTCGCTTATCAAACAAAATCCGGGAGACCTTTTTTTGGTGAATTCGCAGGGCCAAACCTTCGGCTATTGCCGTCTTACCAACCCCTGGTTCTCCAATCAAGATGGGGTTGTTTTTTTTGCGACGACTAAGAATCTGAGAAACCCTCTCAATTTCAGCATCCCTTCCAATGATGGGGTCCAAACGGCCTTCTTCGGCCAACTGCGATAAATCCCGCCCAAAATTATCCAGGACCGGGGTCTTGCTTTTGGGATTGGCCGGCTTACGGGGAAGATCACCGGCCGCCTTTTTTTCATCCTCTCCGTAGGCATCTTCGTACGAAGCCCGGGTTGTGGGCGGTGGTTCACTTCGTTCCCGTCCTTCAATCATTGCATCGATTTCTTCCTTAACAAGGTCATAGGTGACATCAAATTTTTCTAGAACGCGGTTGGCCAGGCAGTCCTCTTCGCGAAGAATAGATAACAATAGATGAACAGTGCCTATCAATTCGCTCTTGAAAATCTTGGCCTCCAGAAAAGTGATTTTGAGGATTTTCTCGGCCTGTTTCGTTAGAGGGATCTGATCGGCCTGTAAGCCTGATTTCTCCACGCTGTTGCGCATGGAGTCTTCGACGGCCGCTTTGAGCTTGTCAAGGGGGACGCCTAGGTTACGCAAGGTCTTGATGGCCTGCCCGTCCCCTTCCCGGATTAAACCCAAGAGCAAGTGACAGGCATCGATGTAATCGTGGCCAAGACGCACCGCTTCCTCGCGGCTAAAGGCGATAACATCCTTGACCTTGGGAGAGAATTTGGCGTCCATTTGGAGGGGTTTAGACAAAATTAGGAACAAAATCCGTGCCAAGGGGTTTTATCCTCCCTCAAATAGGTGCATCCGCTCCCCTCCTTCGAAGGGGCTAAGACCCTTTAAGGACGACTGATCAGCACCCGGGCCGTACCCAATCCGTCTTTATGCAAAACTTCGAGGAGGTACATCCCCCGGTTCCAGGTCCCGGTTTCCAGTTTAATGGGCGCCAGACCAGGTTCCAAGACCTTTTGATCGGACCAAACCGTCCTTCCGCTGGCATCCATGACCCGAATCCGAACATCGCCGGCGTTTTTCAGCGGAATTTCCAGGTACAATTGGTCCGTAGCTGGGTTGGGATACGCTTTGATGGCTGATTCTTCCCAACGCCCCAAAGGACGCACCGATGTCCCGGTGGAAGTCCCAAAGCCGTCCACATCGCTGCGATTCCGAGGCTGTAATTTCCAGTTACTGAAATTAAAGGTCAAAATGCCTTGGATAAAGTTCAAACGCTGACGGAATGTCAGGGAATCCGTGTTGAAGTTCTGGCCCAAATCGAGGCTGGACAAGGTAACTCCACCCCGAACCCTCAGACCACTGGCCTGCGAAGAATCCGGATAGATGCTGAATTCCCCAAAATTGGAAGGAGCATCGGGGTTTTGGTTTACCACATAAACCGAATCAAAAATCAAGAGGGAAGATTCGTGAGGCTCGGTGTAATTGTAACGACGCGCAATAACAGAATCAATGGGCACCCTGAAGGCCTGGTAGGGCTGACCAGGAGCAATGTAGTCGTAGTCCAATACCTCCAAGGTCGTTATCCCAAAATCCTCCACCACCAACGCTTTTTTGATCCAAATACTGTCCCCACGAAGCCGGGTATCAATATCGGTGGACCCGTTGTTATCGGGGCGCAGGGTAATCCCTGTCCACGGACCAACCCCATCTTGGAAAATAATCCGACCATAATCCGAAGGATCCAAGGTGGACATAATGCGTCCACGCAATTGCATGCTGTCCAAAACGACATCGGCAAAGATGGAACGGCCTCCAACGACCGGGGTTTCCTGAATCTCGGATACCCGGTTGATGCCCCCGTTCATGACCCTAAACAAGCCAAAGGACTGAATGGTATCGGGTTGCACACCGTTGTTATTTTGGTTATCGGTTGCGCGGATGTAATAGTGGTAATACGCCCCGTTCTGGGTGAAAACCGAGCCCGGAATGGTCGCCTGAAAAGAATCCGGGGCCACCAAGGTCATGGGCAAGGAATCGTAAACCCCACCGCTTACACCGGGGGCATAAAAAAGCTTGGCGGAGGATACCGAGCCATCCAAGTCGACAATACGGGCCCCAATGGTAACCGGATTGGAGGTTCTGGGGACCGCTGGAGTCGCTTTCCATCGACTAATGAAAGGAGGAGAGGCCATGACCGCACCCAAATCAGAGGGCGTCAGGGGAATAATTTCGTAACGAGGGTACAGGGTTCCAAAATTGGTTTCGGTGATCACACCGCGCATGTGCGAAAAGACCTTGCCCTGCTGTACAAAAACCGGAGCACCTGGATTGGGTGGAACGGATGCCGTGGAAGACACAAACGGCGGACGGAAAAAACGAACCGCATCCCGAACATTGATCTCGGACCCAGAAGCATCTCGAAGCATCCAACTCACCCGTCCTCCACTGAACGTGCTGACATTGGTCACCAAAACATTGTTAAACTGAACATACATGCCCTCGTAACCCTCTCCGGTTGGCTTTTGGATTTGCTGAGGAACGGCCGGGTTGTTGGGATCGTAAACCATGAACAAATTCATGAAGGAAGGGCGAGGTGCCGGTGGGGTCGCAAAACCCAAAACCGAACTGGCCACCCCAATCAAATTCAACTGGGTTTCCCCTGAATTGGGGGAGGCATCTTGGTACTCCGCCACCACCCCGGTGCATTCAACAATGTTCCCTACTTGAAAATTGCTAAAAAAGCCCACGGCCGAAGAATCGGCCAGGTTAGGCAGACGGACCAAGAGTCCCTTCCAGACCCCATCGGCCAAGCCCATGGTATCCACCAGGTAGGTCGCCTTCCAACTGGTGCTCAAGGCATGGTCCCTGGGGTTTAGAATCACCAAGCCCCGAACCCGGACCGTGTCCCCGGCGTACCTCGACAAGGTTTTGCCGGTCAATAGCGTATCGGGATGCACCCATTGGATGGAATCGATGGAACGCAGGGGGAAACCCTGACCCATGGCCTGTGGCAGGAAGCCAAGTCCGAGCAAAAAGGTTGCCAAGGCGATAAAGGAAGGAAATTTCAAACGCATAATCGTGGGTTTGGGGGTTGAAAATGGCGCTTCGTCCGGAATTGCCGGACGAAGCGTTGCAAAAGTAAGCTCCATGCGTAAAGTTCTTATCAATATTTGATTCAAGGCCCCACCACCCAGCGGACCCAAACGGTCGTTCTGCCCGCTCTTTGGATCCCAACCCTGTAAATTCCAGGGGCCAAATCGGGACCAGGGTTGGCACCGGGCCTAAGGTGCATGCTAAGACTGCTTTGTCCGTCCCTACCCAAGACCAAGGGGTACCAGGTCAGTACCATATCCTCCTCATCGGGTTTGATAGGGTTCCAATAAAGGTTTTGACCAAGGTGCCATGGGTTGGGACCCAAGCCCCGGATCGAACGATCGAGCGATTCTTCAAAGGAAGCTTCTGGCGTGGCTGAACTCACCAAACGCCCCCCTGGAGTGGAGCCGCATCGGTCTTTCCACTGTTTGAGTCGTGTCCTAGCGGCCAGGACCGCAGGCTCCGATCCCCCACCTCCTTGAACGCACCACTCCATGATCTCCAAGGACCATCCGTACCAAGCATCGCGAGGGATGGAATAAGGGTTCCAGCGATGGCAGGTGACTTCCATCAATGAGCAAGTCGCATTCCATGTTTGGAGCAAGGCCTGCCTTTGGGCAGGCAAGGGGTCGTTGAGGTCCAGGGCCCCACGGTTCAACCCGTTCAGCATCGAAGTCAAGGAATCCAGATACCAAGGGGTTAAAAAAGGAATTTGACTTTCACGGAAATAAGATGAACCACCCCCCGTGGCTTGACGGGTCATGCACAGCGCCGATGAAGAGGGAGAAACACCGCGAAGGATGACCAAGGGATTCCCATCCCAATCCAACAACGACGAAAGAGAAGGCAGATTTTGGTAAGGCATGCGGTTACCATGGGTTTCCAAACCGTACAAACCACCGGCTTGGGGCAAGAGGTACTGCAGGGCCAAACCACTCAACATTCCAGACAAAGCGGTTCCGTTCCCCGAAAATGTATTGTTACCGTTTCGGAGGTACAGTAAATCTGCTTCTTCGATGTGCAAAGCTCGACCGTTATCTCCAAAGAAATTCATCGCTCCATCCCCTAGCCAAACCTGGGTGTTTCCTGCATACCAGGCCGTTTGGTTACGGGTCCATTCATTGCACAAAGCCTCCAC
>RFPG01000261.1 GCA_009926245.1 Sphingobacteriia bacterium
AGCCCGGAATTTGCTCGCCAAGGCCAAAGATTTGGGCGTTCAATTGCTTATCCCCGAAGACTCGGTGATTGCTGATGCTTTCGGGAACGATGCCCATCGTCAGATCGCGATGAACCACGAAATACCCACCGGTTGGATGGGTTTGGATTTGGGTCCCCAAGCCATCCAGACCATGGTTGCCCAAATTCAGGATGCCGCCACGATTTTGTGGAACGGACCCGCCGGCGTTTTTGAGTTTTCAAATTTCGAAACGGGTACCCGAAGCATTGCAGAGGCGGTTGCCGATGCCACCGATCGTGGAGCCTTTAGTTTGGTAGGCGGCGGAGATTCAGCAGCAGCCGTCCATCGATTTGGGGTTCAAGATCGCGTTTCGTACGTTTCAACAGGGGGCGGGGCACTTTTGGAATTGCTGGAAGGGAGCACCTTGCCCGGTGTTCAGGTTCTCGACCGCCCATAGGGCTTAAACAAATCGTATGAAAAATTTAAAGTCTGGAATTCTAGGATTCTATGGGAGAATGATGGGGTGTTTGGTCCCCTTGGCGATGTTGCTTTTGACCTTGAGTCCTATTACCACCAAGGCCCAAGCTCCTCTAAAGGCCCAGGCTCCTCAAACAACTCAATATCAAGAGGATGAAGCACGATTGATCCGCCAGATTTTCGATTCCGCCCTGGTTTCGGGTCGTTCGTATCCTATGTTACGGGACCTTTGTAAAAAAGCCGGTCACCGTCTCAGTGGCAGTGCCGGTGCGGCCAAAGCGGTTGAGCTCATGTTTGCCTATCTATCGGAGTTGGGTTTGGATTCTGTTTGGTTGCAACCGGTGCAGGTTCCGCGTTGGGTTCGGGGTGAAGCCGAAAAGGGAACCGTGCGCGTTGACGGCCTCGCCTCGGATTATCGATTGCGCTTGTTGGCATTGGGGGGATCGGTAGGGACCGGCTCCCAGGGTGTTCATGGGGAGGTCATCGAGTTTGGTAATCTGGAGGATTTGGAGCAGGCCGATTCATTGCAAGTGCGCGGGCGCGTTGTTTTTTTGAACAAGCCTTTTGACCAGCGCCCGGTCAATAGCATGGCAGCCTACGGTGGTTGCATTGATATTCGATTTGATGGGGCTCGGTTGGCGGCCTCCAAGGGAGCTATCGGGGTGATGATTCGTTCGTTAACCCATCGATTGGACAGTTTTCCGCATACCGGGTCCATGCAATACGGGGATGCCAAGGTTCGTATCCCGGCCGTTGCTATCAGCACCGAGGATGCCGAATGGTTATCGCAAACACTGCGTACCCAAAAACGCCTGGGAAAGCGCCCCCGGGTTTCCTTGTATACAAATTGTTACGAATTGCCAGACACCTTGGTGGGTGAAGGCGCTCACGACGATGGAGCCGGATGCGCCCATGCTGTGGAGGCGATTCGCCTCCTCAAAGCCGTGGGGTATCAACCGGCCAGCAGCCTTCGGGTGGTCCTTTTTATGAACGAAGAAAACGGGGCCCGGGGAGCCAAGGTCTACGCGGATTGGTCTGCGTCGGTCGGTGAAAAGCAAAAAGTCGGCTTGGAATCGGACCGGGGTGGTTTTGCCCCAAGGGAATTTTCCAGCGAGTCTTCGTTGGAACGAATCAAAGCCCTGCAACCTTGGCTTCGTTTCCTGGATCCTTACGGAGTGTATGCGATACGCAAAGGTGGAAGCGGGGTAGATGTCGGTTTTCTCCGTCCTCAAGGCACGGAGTTGTTTGGTTTGATTCCGGAATCACAGCGATACTTTGACTACCACCATGCGGCGACCGACGTTTTTGAATCCGTGAATCGTCGTGAATTGGAATTGGGTTCCGCCTCCATGGCAGCCCTCTTGTATTTGTTGGACCAGGAATCGCGTTGATCCTAGGCTGTTCCTTTCTTTAATAAGACCAAAATACGGCTAGGGGATTCTTTCTTGGCAGGATTGCTTTCGAAAGACCAAGTCGACAGGTTTTGAGTAGAAGGAGACAAATCCTTGTTGTTTTCAATATTGCAACACTGAATACTAATATTGGTGTCTCCCCATTGATCCATAATTTTATGAATCCTGGGATGCTCTTTTAATTCTTGGGCCCCTAGGCGAAGGGTTTCTTGACCAGCTGGGTTCACCGTGAGGGTCATGATGAGGGATTCGGGGGTCTGTTCCAGCACCTTGGCCGAACCCCACGATGTTGCTGTCTCAGGATACGACTCCAAAAGCTCGGGGCTTAGGCTCTGCATCTCCTTGACCACTTCGCGCAGTCCTTGGCTTTGTCCCCTTTGACCGATGTACAAGGCGTCCGGGGTGGTGACGACCAAGAGGTTATCAACATCTTGCGTGACCAGAACCTGCGGTCCGTAGTGCAGGAGCAGGTTGTTATGGGATCGTATAGGCAGTAGGGATGGACCGGTGAGGGTATTGCCTTGGGAATCCAGTTCCAATTCGGAGTACAGGGCATCAAAGCTGCCCAAATCCGACCAACCGATGCTGCAGGGCACGACGCGTACCCGGTCGCTTTTTTCGAGAACTGCATAATCGATGCTGATATCGGTCATGCCCATCATTTCCTGCAGGGTGGGCAGGTAACAGCCCGCTGAGTCGGGGCCTTGGTCGAGAGAGGATGCCTCAAGAACGGCTTGGT
>RFPG01000262.1 GCA_009926245.1 Sphingobacteriia bacterium
ATGCTATTCAAAAACAAAAGAGCCCGCGACCGGGGCGTGAATAATTTCCAAAAAGCCCCGCGGCTAACTTCGGCCTTGAGCGTCTGTTGAAACATTCCGGACTCCGATGCGCCAAATCGTAACAACAGAAGCGAAAATCCCAGAACACCGCCGACAACATACGCCGTTTGCCAAGTAAAATTAGAAGCAACCACCCCGGCCAAAATCGCCCCGGCCGCACCCACGGTAGCCACCACCGTCGTCCCGTGACCCCTGCGTTCCGGGGTCATTAATTCGCTGATCAGGGTAATCCCGGCGCCTAATTCACCTGCCAATCCAAAACCAGCAATCAGGCGTATCCAGGCGTATTGCTCCACCGATTGAACCCAAGCATTGGCAAGGTTGGCCGCGGAATACAACAAAATAGATCCAAACAAAACCGAACGTCGACCCACCTTGTCTCCCATCACCCCCCAAGCAATGCCCCCAAGCAACATCCCCACCATTTGCATGTTGAGGATAAAAACCCCATCCACCTCCATTTGAGCCTCTGCAACACCCAAATCTCGAAGGCTGCTAACCCGAACGATGCTAAAGAGAACCAAATCGTAGATATCCACGAAATACCCCAGCGCCGCGACCAGGACGGCTTGCATAACTCTCTTGGAGGTGTCTTGGGGATGGTTGGCCGCAAGGTTACCGGCTTCTTTCATACAGGACTCGATTAACTTCGTTCTAAATTAGGTTCAAAATGACCAACCTTCCCTCGCATCCCTGTTACAGGTTGTGTGCCCTCGTGGCTCTTTTCCTCGGTTCCCTTCTGCCGGCTTCGGCCCAACGTTACTTGCAACCGGTCATGAACCAGGTCCAGACCCTCAACGGTATCAACTACGGGCAGGCCGTTGCCTCCAACGGCACCAACCAAACCCTGGCCATGGACCTGTACCTCCCGGTGGAGGCCAATGCAGCTCCTCGCCCGGTGATGTTGTTTTTTCACGGAGGTTCATTCGTGGGCGGGACCCGAAACGATGCGGTGATGACCCGTCTCTGCCAAGAATTTGCCAGGCGGGGTTATGTTACAGCGACGGCTTCCTATCGACTGGGCGTTAGCATCGGTATCTCCACTCCATTGGATGCCGAATTTGCCAAGGCGGCCATCCGGGCGACCCAGGATGCCAAGGCGGCGGTTCGCTTTCTGCGGCGAAGTGTTGCCGATGGAGTTCCGGGTCAAAGCGGTCTCAATCCATTTGTTATCGATACCAACCAAATCTTTATCGGAGGGTATTCGGCAGGCGCCATCACGGCCTTGCATGCCGCGTATTTTCGGGACACAGCATTGGCTACTCCGCTGATTCGCAATATGTTACGAGTTGTTGGAGGAGGACTGGAAGGCCTGTCCGGGAATCCCGGTTATTCCTCCGGGGTTCACGGGGTTTTTAATATGGCGGGGGCGCTTTTGGACTCCCAATTGCTCCAGGCACCGGTGCATCCCACCGTGCATTTTCACGGAATGCAGGACGATGTCGTTCCCTATGCCAGGGGTTACGCTACCTTTTTGAGCAACCCCATCTTGCAATTGGACGGATCATCCCTCTTGCATCCCCGCATTCAACGACTGGGGGCGCGTTCCCAACTGCACAGTTTTGCGACGCTGGGGCATGACCTGACCGATACCTCCACAACCAACTTTATTATCCAGAAAACAGCGGAGTTCTTTTATGCCACGTTGACCTCGCTCAAAACGTTGGAGCATTCGCCGCTGAGCCTGCGCGCCTACCCCAACCCCGCCCAAGACCAAATGACCGTGGAGCTTGGCGGCTCATTCTCCGGGCTAGGCACAAGCCGGGATGGAATCCGCTACCAAATCACCGATGCCTACGGCCGTTGTTGGTCCCAAGGAAACTGGAACGACCCTCAGCAACCCCTTCCGTTGGACCTCTCCTCGGCTGCCCCGGGGGTTTACATGCTCAAGGTTAGGGATGCGAAGGGGCGGGGGGCCGAGCTGCGCTTGGTGAAGCGACCCTAAAGCCCTCTGCGGTCTTTTTGGAGGACCGCAAGGGGGAGGCGATGAAGGCCGGATAAGTGACCGGATAAATGACCGGATAAATGACCGGATAAATGACCGGATAAATGGCCGGATGAAGGCCCGGTGAAAGCCCGGCCAACAGATGCCTTGCCTAATTTCGCGGCCGCATGCGTTACCTGCCTGTTCGCTCGGCCCTGAGGCTCATTTTGTTTCTCCTGGGAAGCTTGGCGGGTTGCCCCAACGGGGCCATCACGGCTCAAAACCTACCCAAACCAAGCCCGGATACCCTCGTGCATGCGCCGTGGTTACGCGAGGTCCTGGTGGCCGGGACTCGTAACCGCAAAAGCACGGTCAGCCTTCCCCTCCCAGCGACGGTGATTTCGGAGGAACAAATCAAACGTTCGGCCACCCTCCGCCTCAGCGATCTTTTGCATGACCAAAGCGGTTTGATCCTTCAACAGGGATTTGGGACCGGTATCCAAATCCAAGGCCTGGGGCCGGAGTACAACCTCATCCTTTTGGACGGAGAACCCCTCATCGGTCGCAGTGCAGGAACCCTCGAACTGCAGCGCCTGGGGTTGAACCAGGTCAAACGAGTCGAGATCGTCAA
>RFPG01000263.1 GCA_009926245.1 Sphingobacteriia bacterium
TATGCATCATAACAAGATGGAGCCTGCAGCGGCGCTTTTGATTCGAAAGACCTGGGCCGGCCGAAGAATTGAATTGTACAACAGGGAAGTTTCGTGGCTTGAATTTAACGAAAGGGTCTTGCTAGAGGCCGAGAACAGCCAAGTCCCGTTGGGGGAACGGCTACAATTTATGTCCATCTTTTCGTCGAATATGGACGAGTTCTTTAGGGTCCGCGTTGCAAACCTGCATCGGCTCATGCATTTGGACAAAGAGCAATTGCGAAAGCTGGATTTTCATCCTCAGCGGGTTTTGACGGTCATTCATGACAAGGCCCAAGACCTGCAGCAACGTTTTGAAAGGCTTTTTGAGCAACGGATCCTTCCTGAATTGGAACATAACGGCGTGGTCATTAGCGATGAAATGAACTTGCCATCGGTTTTTCATAACAAAGCACACGCTATTTTTAAGGAAAGTATCCAGCCTTATCTGAACCCCATCCTCCTGGATCAAAAAACCAGGCCGCTTCGGTTGCGGGATTCCTATCTGTACTTAGCCCTCAAAATCAAGCGACGGATTCGTTCGGAGACCTCCGATTACGCTTTGTTGGAATTGCCCGTTCGATACGCACAGCGTTTTTACTCGCTGGGTGTACTGGATGGTCGGGAGTATTTGCTTTTTATCGATGATTTGGTCCGAATGCATCTGACCGATGTGTTTGCATCCATGAATCCCGAAAGCGTGGAGGCCTTTACCATCAAAATGACAAGGGACCAAGAGCTGGATTTAGACCAAGATTTGGGGTCGTCGTTATTGGACAAAATGAAATCAAGCCTGCGCAAAAGAGGGAAGGGGGACCCCGTTCGATTTATCTACGACCGCCAAATTCCGGATGATTTGCTGCGTTTTTTGGTTCGAAAATGGAAGTTAAAAGCATCCAGTCTTATTGCGGGGGGGCGTTATCATAATTTCAAAGATTTACGTCAAATCCCTTTGACCGGTAGGGACGCCTTGTTTTATCCGCCCTGGGAATCGGTATCTCCCGGGGCATGGTCGGAGCGTCACACCCTTTTCAAGGCGATTCGTGAAAAGGACCGGTTGTTGCATCATCCTTACCATCCGTACGATACGGTTCTCAAATTTTTGAGGGAAGCGGCCTTGGATCCGGATGTTCGAAAAATAGAAATTACCTTGTATCGCTTGGCCACGATATCCTCGGTGGCAAGATCCCTAATTACGGCCGCTTTGAACGGCAAAAAAGTCATCGCAGTGGTTGAAATCCAAGCACGCTTTGACGAAGAAAACAATATGTATTGGGCTGAGAAATTGCAAGAAGCGGGGGCTGTGGTGCACTATGGTTTGGAAGGCTTCAAAATTCATTGCAAAATGTGTTTAGTAACTCGTCGTGAAAAAGGACGGGATGTCCGCTATGCACATATGAGTACAGGGAACTACAATGCCCAGACGGCCAAGATTTACGCGGACGATTCGTTATTCACGGCACGTCAAGCCATCACCCAGGAGGTGACCAAGGTTTTTAAGTCCTTGTACCAAGGCCGTTTGCACACCGCTTACCGGCATATCTTGGTAGCTCCCTACCGAATGCGTGATCCCCTCTTGGCTTGGATCGATTTTGAGATACGGCGAGCCAAGGAAGGCAAGAAGGCTTGGATATTTATTAAGTTAAATTCCTTGGTCGATGAAGCGCTGATTGCAGCCTTGTATCGAGCATCCCAGGCCGGTGTGGAAGTCCGTTGCCTTGTTCGCGGTATTTGTGCCCTGGTTCCTGGGGTCCCGGGCCTTAGTCAACATATTCGGGTGGTTTCCATCGTGGATCGTTATTTGGAACATGCCCGGATTTATGCCTTTTGTCATGGCTCCAAGCCCTTGGTTTACCTGTCTTCGGCCGATTGGATGGCCCGTAACATGGATTACCGCGTCGAACTTGCTTTTCCATTGTTGGATAGGCATTTGCAACAAGAGGTCCTGGATTTACTCGAAATTCAATGGAACGACCGGTCCAAGGCGCGCTGGCTGAACGGCAAGGATGCCAACCGACTGGTGGGCGAGACCGAAGGTCAAAACAGGGGATTGCGGGCCCAAGAAGCCTTTTTTGCTTACCTTCGTCAACAAAATTAAAAATATTGAAACTTGCCGCCATTGATTTGGGGTCCAATGCGGCCCGTTTGTTGGTGGTCAAGGTGACCGTGAAACCCGGGTCCAATGCGGACTGGAAGGCCTTGGAGTATATCAGGGTTCCTATTCGATTGGGGGACGATGTATTTGTGCATGGTCAGGTGGGCCCTGCTCGATCCAAGCAATTGTTGGAAACGATGCAGGGATTTGCCAGCCTGATACGAGCCTTTGAGGTGGATCATGCCATGGCTTGCGCGACTTCGGCCCTTAGGGAAGCGTCCAACGGGCCCGCTTTGGTCAAAGAAATCAAAGCCCAAACCGGGTTGGATCTGGATCTGATTAGCGGAGCGATGGAGGCTGAACTGCTCTACATGGCTCAGCGCTCTTTGGCGGGACCCTCGGATCGAATCATGACCATGGACGTGGGGGGAGGTTCTACGGAAATTTCGCTTTTGAACGGATCGTCTTTGGTAACAAGTCGTAGTTTTCAGCTCGGGG
>RFPG01000264.1 GCA_009926245.1 Sphingobacteriia bacterium
GCCAAAAACGGAGGAAGCGGGGACCGAAACGGAGGAATTTCATGAGCTTGGCCGCAATTTATAACTTTACCTCCGTTATTGGAGGTTATCCGATTTCATGCACCACCCGGACCCCTGCTCGTTGAACGCCCCCTTGCCCTCCAGGGCCGCTACCGGCCTCGATCGTCGTTTTGCCCAAGGACATCCTTGGTTCCTGGGTCTGGTCGTGCTGATGTTCCTCTTGCAGACCGGGCCAAGCGCCCAGGCTCAGAGTTGGACCAAACGTCAGTATCAAAATATAACGGCCCGTTTTAATGGGTTGTATTACGCTCGGCTGCGCTACGATGAAGCAATGCAAGAAATCCACCGCAATCACAAAGACGATTACGCCCAATGGCTCCCCGTATTTGTAGAATCGCTGGATGCCTCGGTCGCTTCAGGGAATTCAGCCTTTGAAGAATCCATCAAAAAATGTTCCAACCTCATTCAACGCAAAGAACACAGCCGCTGGGTGGACGATGGTTTCTTGCTCATTGGGCAATGTTATTATTTGCGACGCGATTATTTTGATGCTATTGAGGCCTTTCAATACGTCATCAAAAAGTACAAAGGTCAAGCGAACGCAGACCATGCCGCTGCCTGGCTGGTTCGTGCTTACACCGCATCCGGTCAATACGGACCTGCCCAAGGTGCTTTTGAAAAGGCCCTTGAAAACCCCCAAGCGGTCGCCCGCAGCAAGGGCATGCTCTACTTGGCGGCGGCCGAGTGCCAATTGGCCCAAAAGCGACCAGTCAAAGCCGCTGAATACCTTGAGATCGCATTAACCTACCCCCTGCCAGGGGTCCAACGCCGAAGAACGCATTTTTTGTTGGGACAACTTTACCTTCAAATCGAGAGTCGCAAGGCTCCGGCCCATTTTCAAAAAGCCCAACGCGGTCGACCCGATCCCGAACTCCGCTTTCAATGCAAAATCAAATCCGTTACCGCCTACACCGATGCCCGTAGCGGGGCCCGCAACGCTCGCCGCATTCTCAACAATCTCATCAAATCCAATAAATACGTTGCCTACCGCGATGTTCTTTATTTTGAATTGGCTTTGTTGGACCAGGCCGAACAAAAACTATCTGACGCTGAAAAGAACCTGCAACTGGCCTTGGCCCATTCGCTTGAAATCAATGCCCAACGCAAAAAAACCTGGCTCGCCTTGGCCGATGCCTGTTTTGAACAAAAGCGTTACGAAGAGGCCCGCCTCTTTTACGATAGCCTAAGTACCAACATCGACAAAGAATACCCCCGCTTCAAAGAAATCAAAAACAAGCAAGCCTATTTGGGTGAAATGGTTCGCCATCTCAAAACCATCGAGGTTCAGGATTCTTTGTTGGAATTGGGGGCTCTGCCCGAAAACAAATTAACCGCGCGCCTCAACAAAATTCTGGAGGAGGAACGCAAAGAGGCGGCTCGTAGGAAGGCCAAAGCCGAGGACTCGGCCAAGATCGCTCGTTCCGCTACCAACAACAATCAATGGGTCGACCCCTTGCTACTCCAGCGCACCATGGGCAACCCCGCCCTAGCAACGGCGGGAGGCGATTGGCATTTTTACAACAATCAACTCATTGGAAGCGATTACAACCAGTTCTTGCAAATCTGGGGGAAACGCGATAACACCGATCATTGGAGACGATCTGTCGGGGGCCAGGGTGGTTCGGAGGAAGGAAGCGCAAGTGCCAACCCTGCGACCGACGAATCCGACGTAGACCCGCTGCTGGACTCATTGAACAAGCTGCCCAGAACCGTCGAAAATTTGATGCTCCGAATTCCCCGGGACGAGGCATCTCGTAACAAATCTTTGTCTGCGGTGCGCAAAGCTCATTTGGCCCTGGCCCGACTCTACAAGGATCGTTTTGGTGACTTTCGAGCGGCCCTGCCTTGGGTAGAGAATCACCTGCAAAGGTTTCCAGGCACTTCAACCGAACCCGAAGTATTGTACCAGGCTTATCGGTGTTACGAAGGTCTCAAACGCCTGGACCGTCGGGATCAAAGCGCCCGCCTTTTGGACAGCCTTTACCCCGAATCCCCCTTCACCGCCATGATCCATGGCAAAGCTTCGGCCTCCTCCGATTCGATACGCCTCGCCGCCGAGGCCCATTACCGTCGCTGTTACCAACTCTATGCATCGGGACGATACGATTCGGTGGTCTACGAATGCAAGTGGGCCAAGTCCCGCTTTGGCTCGGATACCCTCATGCCCTATTTTGGATTTTTGGAGACCGTATCGGCTTCCCGCAAAGACAGCACCCTCCTCCTCCAACGTTTGGAGTCCTACGCCAGCCAAACGGCGCAACCATCCCTGGCCTTCGCGGCTCAATCCATGTTGGATGCCCTTTTTCCCGAAAAATCCAAGGGACGGACCAACAAGGGCACGGGACCTGAGACGAACCGGGTCCAAGACCGATACGAATTCAAGGGGGATTCCCTTCAGCCTCATTACCTGGTGTTACGAATGAACGCCTCTGTCTACGAAAAAAACATTGAGATTGGAGACGTTGTAGACGTTCTTGTTGCTGAAGTCAACGAAAAAAGCTACTTAATCAAAGGGAGTATTGCAACTCTTTATGAGTCTAGAGCACACGCA
>RFPG01000265.1 GCA_009926245.1 Sphingobacteriia bacterium
TGCTTTCCAAGGGTTACCCGCTCGCATTTGCTGGCTGGGTCAAGGGGAGCGTCAAAAAGCCGCCTTGGCATTCAACGAATTGGTTCGGAGCGGCCAGGTTTCAGCTCCGATTGTGATCGGGCGGGACCATTTGGATACCGGTTCGGTGGCATCCCCCAATCGGGAAACCGAAGGGATGTTGGACGGTTCGGATGCCGTAGCCGATTGGCCGATATTGAATGCATTGGTCAATACCGCAGGTGGTGCATCTTGGGTGAGCCTTCACCATGGTGGAGGGGTTGGCATGGGATATTCCATCCATTCGGGCATGGTGATTGTGGCGGATGGAACGAGCGCGGCCGATGAACGCCTTCGCCGGGTCTTGCACAACGATCCAGGCATGGGGGTGATACGTCACAGCGATGCCGGTTATGCTTTGGCCCACGAAACAGCGGTCCGCCATGGTTTGGACCTGGGCGAACGATTAGGTTAAATCGTTTTGAAGACGGGACGACTTGTTCAAGATTCCTTGCCAAACCGTCTCCGAAGCTCGATGAGTTCGGTCTGTAGGCGGGTCGAGATGCCGACCAAGGGCAGGCGAAGATGGTCTTCGCAAAGGCCCATGCTTTGAAGAATAAATTTGATACCTGCAGGACTTCCTTCCCGAAAAACAGCAGTCATCAAAGGCAGCATTTGGTAGTGGAGCGCTCGAGCTTCGGTAGATTCCCCGGCCAGGGCGTGGCGCACCATTTGTCCAAAGGTTTGGGGCCAGGCATTGCCCACCACCGAAACCACTCCATCCAATCCCAAGGATAACAAGGGCAAGGAAATTGCATCATCGCCTGAATAAACCTTGAAATCAGCTGTTTTGGAGCGCATGATTTCCATGATTTGCATCCAATCGCCGGAGGCCTCTTTGGTCGCTACGATGTTTTTGAAATTATCGGCTAGTCTCAGCGTAGTTTCGGCCAAAAGGGAGCACCCCGTACGGGCAGGAACATTGTACAAGACGATGGGGTGGTTGGTGGCCAAGGCCAATTCCCGATAATGGGCGTACAACCCGTCCTGGGATGGGCGGTTGTAATACGGTGTTACGGAAAGGAGGGCGTCCACGCCATTCAGGTCAAAGGCAGAGAGTTGTTCCAACAATTCTCGGGTGTCATTGCCTCCCATACCGCACCACAAGGGTAAACGTCCGTCCAATCCTTCTTTGACCAATTCCAAGACCTCCATCCGGTCTTCCTTGCTGAGGGTTGGGGTTTCGGCAGTGGTTCCCAGGGCAACGATGAATTCGACACCGCCTTGGACGACATGGTCGATGATTCGTCGGAGGCCCTTGCGGTCGGGGCGACCTTTGGAATCAAAGGGGGTCACCAGGGCAATCCCGGTACCACGCGGCAAGACTTGTTCGTTCAAGGATGGGTTCATGGTGAGGGGGCCGGAATTAAGGAGTCTGGAGGGGGTGTATGCTCTGCAATTTGGTATGCTGTATGGAATGCAGGCCCAATCCGTCCAGGTGTTGAAGCAGCGAACGAAGACTGGGTTTTGCGCCGGCTAGCTTAAGTCCCAATTCCAGGTTGTAGCGCGGGGAACTGCTTTGGCGATTCACCCCAATTTTGGTAGGGGCGTTGGCGACCAATACCAAGTATTCCAAGGGAGGATTGCTTGTGGAGCTCAGATTGATGCAGAGGTCAAAAGGCCGGGAACGGGCCAAGGACAAGATACGATCCGGAGGAAGCAAGGCATGGGTGAGCTCCTGGGCGTGGAAGCTATTGAGGTCGGCCTGGTTGTGGCGTACCAACCCCAAGGTTTGACAGAAGTAATCGGGTCTGCGGTACTGGGCTATGTATTTGGCCAATTCCGCCTGCCATGGATCCTTTCCATCGTAAACAACCAGCCAAGCTCCTTGGGGCCCTAGCCGATTGGATGGAGGCGCCAAGGGAACCGCCGGAGTGAATTGTTTGACTTTTTGTTCAAACAACCACTTGCGAATGAACATAGGGGGCCTAAACGGCCATTGCTCGGCGTCCCATACCATGGTCGCAAATTACAAAGGAAGGGGGGACTTGCCCAGCAATTCGAAGATGAAGGCTTCGTTTACCACTTTTACCCCCAACTTTTGAGCCTTTTCGAGCTTGGAGGGACCTGCATCGCTGCCAGCAACAAGGTAGGTGAGACGTGGCCCGACCGAAGAAACCACGGTGCCTCCGGCTTCTTCCAAGAGGACTTTGAGAGCATCTCGTTCCATATTCGCAAACTTTCCGCTGACAACCAGGGTGCAACCCGCGAGGGGGCGGGGTGCGTTGGGGTCGTCGTTCCCAGGAGAAGAATTCGTCTGGGGGATGGACATGCAGAGCCCCATGGCCTGCAGTCGCTGCCACATCCTTTGGTTCAGAGGATCGGCAAACCAAGCGAGGATTTGATCGGCCGATTTTTCGCCGATTTCATGGACTTGGATCAGCGATTCTTTGTCCGCCATCGACAGTTTTTCCATCGAGCCAAAATGCCGGGCCAGGGTTTTGGAAGCGACTTCACCAATGCCTCTCAAACCCAGTGCAAACAAAACCCTTTCAAAGGGGACAGCTTTGGATGCTTGAATCGCTTCGAGGAGTCGTTGAATGCTTTTGTCGC
>RFPG01000266.1 GCA_009926245.1 Sphingobacteriia bacterium
CTTTGAAGGAAAATGCCTAACGATCGGGGGTAGTCAAGCAATTAACCCCTTAAATACCAACAGCTTTACAGGCGATTTATCGGCATTGCTGATGCACAACCAACCTTTCTGGGCCGACTTTATCCGAACCCCCGATTTGTCAGTCGCCCTGATGGGTGATTGGGAACAAAAGATGGATCGCATCATTCAGGAAACCCTCAAAGAAAACGTCACCAACATGGCCGGGGTGCCCACCTGGATCCTTTTGATCTGTCGTCAAATTTTGGAAAAGACCGGCAAACAAAACATGCTGGAAATATGGCCGAATATGGAAGTCTACTTCCACGGCGGGGTTGGATTCCACCCGTATCGGGCGCAATTCCACCGTCTCTTTCCTTCGGACAAAACCTGGTACCTGGAAACCTACAACGCCTCCGAAGGATTTTTTGGGTTGGCGCTGGAACCGCACCGGGATGAGATGCTCCTGATGTTGGATTACGGGATTTATTACGAGTTCATTCCCCTCGAAGAAATCGATCATGCCAAGCCCACGGTCCTGCGCTTGGACCAGGTCCAAACCCAACAAGCCTACGCCTTGGTTATTTCCACCAACAGCGGCCTCTGGCGATACCAAGTGGGGGATACCGTCACCTTTACCTCCACCCAACCCTATACGATCCGGGTTTTGGGTCGAACCCGTTCCTTTATCAATGCTTTTGGGGAGGAGTTAATGGCCGAAAATGCTGAAACCGCCATTGGAGCCGCCTCCAAAGCCTGCGGGGCCCAGGTCAGGGATTATACCGCAGCTCCACTCTTTTTGGAGCAAGGGCATGCCGGTCTTCATCAATGGCTTATTGAATTTGAAACGGCCCCCGATAATCTGCAGCGATTTGTTCAAATTTTGGACGAAAATCTTCGACTGTGTAATTCGGATTACGATGCCAAAAGACACAAAAACCTGGCATTGCTGGAACCCGAAATAGTGGTTCTTCCGGAGGGAACCTTCTATCGATGGCTGGCCTCTCGTAACAAACTCGGGGGCCAACACAAGGTTCCCCGTTTGGCCAATCATCGAGAGATCGTTGAAGCGATCTTAACCCAAATCAAGCAGGACAACCCCTCTTGAGGATCTTTTTGAAGGGTCCTCCGGTCAATGATCCCGCTCAGCGGCAAAGACCAACAAGGCCCCCAGGCTGTCCCGAGCCGAGCCGGCCGGAAAGCTCTCCAATTGACGCTGACCTTTTTCCACCAAATCCTGCATAACCCGACGGGCATAGGCCAAACCCCCGCTGGACTCAATGAACTCCACAATCCGACTCACATTGCGAGGGTCCGCGGGCTGACCTTTGATCAGGCCAATCCAACGACGCCGTTCCAACCAGGAAACCTGACCCAAGGCATGAATGAGGGGCAGGGTTAACTTTTTTTCTTTGATATCCGCCAAAGGCGCTTTGCCCGTGCGATGACCGTCAAAGTCCAACAAATCATCCCTCATCTGGAAAACCAGGCCCAGGGTTTCGCCAAATTGCCGGGCCTCTTCCACGCGCTTGACTCCCTCCTCCGATTCACCAAGAACGGACGCTACACCCACCGCACAACAAGTAGCCATGAGGCTGGCCGTTTTGGCGGAAATAATTTCGAAATAAACCTCCTCGGTGATGTCCAGCTTGCGGGCCTTTTCGATTTGCAACAATTCTCCTTCGCTCATCCGCCGAACGGCGTTGGATGTCAAATGCAGGACCTGGTAATCTTTGTGATCCAGCGCCAACAACAAGCCACGGCTCAACAAATAATCCCCGATGAGGACTGCTATTTTGTTCTTCCACAAGGCGTTGATACTCCAAAAACCTCTGCGCTTGGGGGCACCATCCACCACATCATCGTGAACCAGGGTGGCGGTATGCAACAATTCCACCAAAGCCGCTGCACGGCGGGATTTTTCACCGCATTCTCCGTAACACCGCGCGGCCAAATAGACCAGCATGGGCCGGATTTGTTTGCCTTTGCGACGTACGATGTATCGAGTAACCCAGTCGAGCAGCGGAACTTTGCTCCGCATCAAATCCCGAAAGGCGGATTCAAATCCATCCAATTCGGTCGCCACCGGGGCTTTGATCCGATCCAGCGGAGAACTTGCCACCGAATCAGTAAACCTCTGTCCTTAAGCTGGAAGAGTAATTGAGCTTGAGGGCGTTGGCCTTGCGCAATTCTTGCTTGACGTCGGTCACAATACCCATTTTGACCTCCCGGTCGGCTTTGATCGAGGTCGTCAAAAGTGGGACCTCTTGTTCAGAACGAGCAGCCCGCTCTTTGTCAATAAATTCAGCAATCATCGAAGGAGTAGCAAAGGCATCGTTCAACTGGATCCGAGGGGCTGTTCCAAATTGAGCACGGTAGGTTTCCGTTGGAACACCAATATGAATGTACGATACCAGAGATTTTTTCTCAAGCTTTTGGATTTCGGTCGCCTGGGGCACCACCACCTTTACCCTAAGATCCGTTTCACGCATCACCGTGGTGACCATGAAGAAAAAGAGCAACATGAAAACGATATCCGGTAGCGATGCCGTGCTGATGGCCGGGGTAGGTTTCTCTTTTTTCTTGAGCTTCATG